>JBAJNL010000005.1:0-45283 GCA_036881885.1 Holosporaceae bacterium | reverse complement strand
CAAGCTGGGCACTAAGAGTAACCACCATCAAACAGGGCCTTAACAGGTCTTTTCTGCGCGGCATCTTTAAGGTGCTGCGCTTTTTTTATTTTGGGCGCCTTTCTCTTTTGACGCCTTTTATGTTGTGGGCTTTTGGGGGCGTGCCCGTTTAACCCCTTGTTCTATACGTTTTTTTAAAGAATAACCCCGTAAGTTTTAACCAACGCGTTGTGATGTCTTGAAAGCGGCTTTGATGCGGCACTTTCTCTCGTGCTTGGTCTTGCGATTCTTTTTATCGTGCACGCTTGTGTACAGCATGCTTGTGTGTATTAGTGCCCTTGTGGCGCGTGATGCCCCCGACAATCCCTCTGAAAAAATCACCGTTCTGGCCAAAAAAAAGGGCTTAACAGTGGTGTTGTCGTCTGATGATATGCCGTTGGCGCTTTTTAAATGGCGGCAAAACGTTTTTATTGGCATGCCCGATGATGTGGATATCACGTTGCCAAAAACACTGCCAAGGGGTTATAAACTGTCGTGGATTAAAAACGTTAAAGGCGGAAAGCTGCTATCAGTTGCCGTGCCGCCGGCGGTTTTTCCAGCTTTCAGGGCTGCGGCGACGCAAAAAGCAGCCCCCCTCAAAACGCGTATTGTTTTAACCGAAAAGCCTTTGTCGGTTGAGCTTGAGCCATCTTTGGTTTATCCCGATGTGTTTCAGCAACAAACGGCGCGCACCATTGGCATTCAGACCAACAGCTATCAAACGCTTTCTTTTAAGTTGGTGGGTTCAGATAAAAGGTATGCCGTTTTGTTAACGCGCAACAAAGGCAAGGGATTGGCCGTACAGGTCAGGCAAAAAGAATGGCGTGCGCTACCCACGCAGCAAGGCCTTTTTTTTCAGCTTTTATCGCCTGATGTCAGTGTAAACGCAGCGGCCCTTGTGCATAAAAAAAAGTTTGCAAAGCCGTTTCATCTTAAAAAAGCATCAGCCACACCAACCTATGATCTGGCCATGTTGTTGATGCCGCAAGCAAAGCCCAAAAACTTTGGCGACCTCAAACAGGTGGGAACCATGCCTTATTTGTTTGCAAAGGCCAAGCGCCTTTTGTTTCAAAAAAAATATCATGCCACGTTACAGGCGTTGCAAAAGTTAGAGGTGCTCAATGGCAGCATGGCGCTAAGCGAAGATTTTAATGCCTTAAAGGGCATCGCGTTGGCATTTTTGGGGCGAAAAGCCGAGGCCATGGCCGCCTTTGCCACCAGCAAAGGCCTTTTAAGGGCCAGCATGCCGTTTCATGCGTTGCTTTATGCCCGTAATCGGGATTTTTCAAAAACCTTAAGCGTTCTAAACAGCTTTTTTCCATCCATTACGCGCCTGCCGCAACCCTTTAAGGGGGATTTGTTGTTGCTGGGTGCACAAAGCGCCCTTGTGATGGGCGCGCCCAAAAAAAGAGCGCTGTTCTTACATACGCTTAAAAAAGACACCTTGTCTGCTGCACAACAAAGCTTTTTGGGGCTGCTGCAGGCGCCACCTTCATCGCAAACCAAAAGTGATATTGCCTCAGGGTTTTGGTTATCAGACACCATTGTGTCCAATCCGTTTTGGCTGGCTTATCACCAGCAGGTGGCGCAAAAATATCAAAACATTTTGCTGAAGATGAATCATCGCACGCTTGGGCTTGATCAGGCGATTTTAAAACTTGAGATGGTGGCGCAAGAGGGGCGGGGTGGTACCATCGAGGCCGAAGTTTTGCAGTCGCTTGCCAAGCTGTATGAGAAAAAGCATAACCTGGTCAAAGCGCTTGATACCTATCGTCGTTTTTTTCGCTATGCGCCGCCCATGCATCCGTTGCGGGCGTTTTTGCGTCAGCATGCCCAAAAGCTGTACATAAAAGGGCTTTATCAAAAAGAATGGAGCGCTTTTAAAAGGTGCGCCTTCTTTAAGCGCTTTCAGTCCTTTTTGCCCAAAGGGGTAAAAGGGGACGAGATCATCACGACCTTTGCGCTGATGTTTGCGGACAATGGCTTAACCGACCACATTGTTCCCATTTTAACTGCGGCACACTTTACCAATCCTGGTAAGAAGGCTGATTTGTTGTTGCATTGTGTGGGGTATTATTTTAAGCAAGACGAAAGCGCAAAAGCGCTAGAGCTGTTGCACAAAAGCACACCGCCGGGATCACACAAGCTTTTGTGGCGCCGCTATCGTGCGTTGGCGCTTGCACGCCTCGACAGGCCCCAAGAGGCGTTAGATCTTTTAGAAGAGTTTCCCAATACCGTGACCGAGGCCGAAATTGTGCTGCCGGCTTTTGTAGAGATGAAAAAGTGGAACAAGGCGCTAAAGGTCATCGAGTTCTTGCTGAAAGAAACCAAAAGCCCCGAGTATCTTGATATGTTAGCCAGCCTTTTGCAAACAAGGGGCGACTTGCCTTACATCAAGCACATTATGCGGCAGTTAAACGTTGCACCCACCTCGTTTGTGAAAACGCTGTTAGACAGCAAAAAGATCGCGCTGCCCACAACGCAAAAAGCGTTGAACAAGGCGCTTGACGCGAACAAAGATTTTAGAGCAGATGTGCAAAAAATGCTCGCCTCATGACAAAGCTGCGCGCACCAAGCCTGGGTTTGATCGGCTTTTTAAAAAACATGTCGGCTCAAAGGGTGTTCTTTTTGATTCTGCTCTTTTTTATGCTCAGCCTGTTTTTAACCTTTGGCCTTTTTTGGCGACAAAAGGTGGGTATTCACCTTGAGGTGCTCAAAGCACGCATTCAGCAGCAGCATATACGCGTTGACTTTTCGCTTTACCAATTAAAAAGTCAGGTGCGTGAGCTAGAAAATCTCTTTGTGCGTCCCTTTAAAGCGCTAGATTATAAAAAAGATACGTTTATACCGCTGCCTATTCATAACAATCCAAACGGCGCCCTTTTAACCATTCGTGAAAAGCGGCCCTTAAGTCCTTTCAGTCAAAAGCTGATGGACCGTTTGATGGCGCATGGGCCGTCGATGCTGGGTCGGTTTTTGAAGCACAACGCTTTTGTTGAAAGCTTTTATTTTATTGAAGAAGATTTTTTTCTCACCTATCCAAAGCAGATTGCTTTTGATCCCTACCATCTGATGACGCAAGGTGAACTGCACCGGTATGCGTACCCAGTGCTTAAACGTCTCGCCCGTCTTTTTAAGGGGTGGAGCGGCATTCAAGGCAATATTAACGACTGGCACATTCGTTATGTGCATCCTTGTTATCAGCAAAATATGTTGCTTGGGTTTTTTGTGCTTAATATGCCGCAAGAGTTTTTTGCGCACATGATTTCGAAGGTTGATTTTTCTTTTGGGCACTTGTTTTTGGTGGATAAGCAAAGGCGTATTTTAGCGCACAAAACGCCCACCGAGATGACTTCGAATATCCAGATGCTAAGCAATTATGTGCCGCGCACAACGTTTAAGTTTGAAACGCAAACCAAGTTTACCAGTCTTCCTTTTAGCAGATATATCTCATACATCTTGCCTTTAACCGAAGGGCCCTGGAAGTTTGTTTTCGTCATCGACACGCGTCAGCTTTTTTGGAGCGATTTAAAACATCTTGCCAAAGAGCTTTATTGGATCGTGATCTGTTTTGCGATGCTCGCGCTTTGCATCTGGATTTTGATGCGTTATGTGTTCATGAAGCCTATCACGCAGTTTATGAATCATATTAATCATGAAAGGCTGAATTTAAAAACAACACCCGTTAAGTTAAAAGGTGTGTGGCAAGACTGGGGGCGGTTGCTCTCGGCAGCTTTTCAAGAAAAGCGTGGCAACATTGTGATGCTTGATCGCGCGCTAAAAAGCCATGAAAGTCAGTTGTCTACAACGCTCACCTACCTGCGTCAAACACAAAGGCAGCTGTTTGTACGCGAAAAGCTGGCCAGTGTTGGTGTGATTGCCACCGGCTTTTCTTACAGAACCTACCAAAAGATGCACACGGCACACATGCAGCTTGAGCGTTTGTTAGAAGATATAAGGGGTATCCCCAAAGAACAATTATGTCAGCTAAAAAGCGCTTCACCCAAGTTGTTGCCTTATCTTGAGACACTGTTTGTGCAAAATAAGCACAACAAAGATGAGCTGAAAAAGCTGCTCTTTTGGCACAACGAAATTCATGCGCAGCCCGACTATACGGTGCATACCTGTCACATCACCGAAGTTGTCAAGCGCTATACAAAGCTAACGCTTGAAAGTTTTTTCTCTCTTTATCCGCCATGTCCGCTGCATTTTGACATTTGTTTGCCGCCTGACGACCTTTATCTGCCTATGCCGCCTTATCACTTTGGCGCTCTTTTAACCTCTTTTTTGTTTCAGGCGTTTCAGGTGTCGTGCGATCAGTGGCTTGATGGGCAAAAAGACGGCATGTACAAAGGCGCCAAAGAGCACAGGCCAGACATGCCGCGTGTGCGTCTTATGTTGCATCGCAACAAAAGAATGATCGATATTGCGATACAAGACAACGGACCACAGCTGCCTGACGCCATAGATGGGGATTTTTTTAATGCGTTGGCGCCGCGTACAGAGGGTAAAGAAGGGGGCGAAGGGGTGTTGTGGCGATCCCTGAGTCAAACGCTGATTCAACAATATAACGGCACCTTTTCTTTTCAAAGCCAAAAGGCCCAAACGACATTTAAAATAACACTCCCACTTGTGGTAACTGCTTAAGTGGCGCGTGCGTGTCTGTTTTGCATGCTGCACATATCTCTTTAAAAGAGCGGTTTTGTGCTTGCCTAAAGCCAACTTTCTTTGTAGCTTTAAGGGGTGCTTGTCTTCACAGGTGCTCAGGGGTCATAGCTCAGCTGGGAGAGCGCTACAATGGCATTGTAGAGGTCGGCGGTTCGATCCCGCCTGGCTCCACCATTTATCCTTTCATTGTTTTAGTTTGAACGCACCTTGGTGTGTCTTTTGCTTATCCGCTGTGATTGTCTTGAAAAATCATTGTTGTGCATGCGTCTTTTGTGTGTGTTTTTCTTTTTGTTCAGCCAGCCTTTAGTGGCTTGGAATTGGCCTTATAAGCACTTTTTCAAGAAAAAAGTGACCGTAGAAGAGATCGCACAAAAAGCGGAAACTATGCAGAGCATACTAAAAAGCCGGATCAGTATGTTGAATATGCAAAATCAGTCAATCTCTTATAAAGATGAACCTTTGAAAAAAAGGGCTCTTCAATCGATTAAAAACGTTGTGGATCAGGCTACGCAACGAAAACTGAGCTTAGAAAGCTGCCTTGACGCAAAAACGCTGAATCGCAAGGTGTGTAAAAAGCGTCTTAAAGAAACGCGACAGTTTTTAAAAAAACGACAGTCTTTTTTTGATGATCCGTATGAGCGGGTGGCAAAGCGTCAGCGTGCAAAAGAGCGCGGTGTAGCGAAAAATGCAGGTCATGCATTCAAAAAACGGGTCATGCGTTCACGTTCAAAAGATTCGCAAGCAAAGAGGGCAGTGGATGCAAGCAAAAAGTCCACCATTTTGGTGCCTGATCTTGATGTGCCGATTGAACAGGTGAGGGCAGACAAAAAGATGCCCTTAAAAGAGGTTTCTGTGGCATCTGTGGCCAAAGCATTAGAGCCCAATGCATATAGAGATCAGGTTCACAAAGAGATGCTGGAAGATATCAAACAAGAGAAGGAAGACAATATCCGTGCAGCCGAAAAAGCCTTGGAAGCGGGTGATAAAAAAGGTGTGACAGAAGCGCTTTGTAAAGTTGGTGATCAAGAGCGGATTGCCTTCATTCACCAAAATATGTCGCAATTTATGGCACAAAAAATCGCACCACCCAATTGCCTTGAGCCTAAACCAACGCTGCCCGACCCAGCGCCCGCAGACAAGGCACCACAAGCACGCATCGAAGCATTACAATCCGCACTCAAGGCACAAGACCAAGAGGGTGTTGTCAAAGCGCTGTGTGCGTTTGATGATAAAGAGCGACCAAAGGTGATGCGTGAAAATATTCCAGCATTTGTGATCAAGCAGCTTCAGATTGATAAAGCCTGCGCGGCCCTACAGCAACCAGCGCCTGCTGGATAGGCTGCTAGCAAATCGTTTTCTAGTACAAAAAACCTTTTGTTTTTTTAATGCCCGTTTTATGATGGCGCCAGTGACTACAAAAGGGGCGGCGCTTTAAAGGTGCCTTCGTGAAAGCATTATGAGATTCTCGCGTTATTTTTTGCCGACGCTTAAAGAGGTGCCACAAGAGGCGCACCTTGTATCGCACCAGTTGATGCTGCGTTGTTGCATGATTCATCAGGTGGCAGCAGGGCTTTATGCCTGGGCGCCGCTTGGGCTAAAAGTGCTGCAAAAAATCGAGGCGATCATTCGCCAAGAGCATGCCGCCATCGATGCGCTTGAGGTGCACATGCCCACCATTCAGCCCGCGGCCCTGTGGAAAGAAAGCGGCCGCTATGAAGACTATGGCAAAGAGCTTTTGCGCTTTAAAGACCGTCACGAGGTCGAGCTTTTGTACGGGCCCACCTGTGAAGAAATCTTCACCCAGTTCTTTAAAACGCACATCAAAAGCTATAAAGACCTGCCCCAAAGGCTTTATCAAATTCAGCTTAAATTTCGTGACGAGATTCGCCCACGTTTTGGCGTGATGCGCGGTCGCGAGTTTTTGATGAAAGATTTGTACTCGTTTGATCTGAACAAAGCGGCATCATTGCAATCATACGAAGCGGTTTTGGGAGCCTATTATAAAATTTTTGAGCGGATGAATCTTAAAGCGCTGGCTGTGCGTGCCGATACGGGGCCCATTGGTGGTGATCTCTCGCACGAATTTATTGTATTGGCGCCAAGTGGTGAAAGTACGTTGCTTTATGATGCCGCCTTTAAGCCCGGAACGCCTTTAACGCTTGATGACATTCACAACGTTTACGCCGTGACCGATGATCAGCATAACCCTGAAACGTGCCCGCTGAAAGCCGATCAGCTTAAAACAAGCAAAGGTATCGAGGTGGGGCATGTGTTTTACTTTGGCACCAAATACTCAGCGCCCTTAGGGGGCAATGTGATGGACGATAAGGGTGAGCTGACCCCCGTTCACATGGGCTCTTACGGTATTGGCGTGTCGCGCGTGCTTGCGGCCTTGATCGAGATTTTCTCTGATGAAAAGGGCATGGTGTGGCCGCAAAGTGTTGCACCATTTGACGTGGGCCTTGTGAATCTTAAGATAGGCGATGATACGTGCACGGCCATGGCCGACGCTCTTTATACAAAGCTCAAGGCGGCGGGCATTGATGTGCTTTATGATGATCGTGATCGGCCAGCTGGTTTTAAGTTGAACGATATGGATCTTGTGGGTTTGCCTTATCAAATCATTCTTGGGCCTCAAAATGCGGCCAAAGGTCAGGTTGAACTCAAAGCGCGCGCCACCGGCAAAACCCTTTGTTTGTCTGCAGAAGCGTTAATAGCCAAAATCTCAGTAACCGATGGTTTAGCCAAGCTGTCTTCGCTTTTTGAGGCGGCGCAGTGTGCCTAAAAAGTGCCTAGGCAATGAGTGCAGTGCGCTTGAGTGACTCAAACACACGGATGGATCGCCGCAGGCGCTGCGCACCTTTGCGATGACGAGGGGCGCGGTGGCCATTCGCGATGACGGTCTCGTTGGCCACTGTCGTTTGCTTTTAACTATCGTCTTCCTGCGGTTCTTCTGTCTGTGGCAACAGATGATCTTCGCAGATAAGACTTTTTAAATGTGGCACAAGCGGCGCCAGCTTTTGCATGCCTTCGGCGGTGGTCTCGATATTCTCTATGGCAAGTGTTTCGAGATAGGTCATGCGTGCCAGGTACTGAATGGCATCATCACCCAAAAGGTTGCTTTCAAGAGAAAGCCCCCTTAAGCGTGGCTGTGAGATCTGATCCAAGACCTGCCACAGATGGCGCACACTGCTAGCGGTTAGGACGTTATTGCGCATATCAAGATTTTCTATGTTCAAAAGCGGCAGTTTTGAAAAACCCACATCGCTAATGCCACAATGTGACAAGTAAAGCGTTTCAAGTCTATGCAAGTGTTCTAGTGCAGTGGCACCTTCAGGGCCAATGCTATGCTGCATTAAATTCAATGAGGTCAGATGTGTGTTTTGTGACAGCACCTGCGTGAAAGTGGCGCGCGTTTCTGCATCATAATGGTGTATGCCCATATCATTCAAAACATTTAAGACGCGCAGTTGCCTCAGCTGGGTCATGTGACACCAAGTTTCTGAAACGCTAACGGGGTTTGCACCGGCATATAAAATCCTTAGGTTGACACAGGCATTAAGGCCCTCAAAACTGCGAAGGCCACAGCGTGTAAGGTTAAGTTTTGTTAGAAGGTGAGCTTGTGTAAAAGCGGGCACACGACACAAAGTGGTGTTGTGTGACGCATTCAGAACTTTGAGTGGAAACTGGCCTAACAGAACATGTCCTTGCGTTTGCAAGTCATCTTCGTTGTCGTCATCAGGCATACGGCCTTGAAGATAACATTTTCTAACATTGAGGTTTTCAATGGTCGCAAGGGCCGTGAGGCGCTTTAAATAGGTATTGTCAATGCCAGATTTACTTAAGTTCAGCACGCACAGATTGGGTTCAATCTGAAAAGGCGCGGCGTTATCATGATTGGCAATATCTTGGCCAAGTGCTACCGAGAGGTTGTGTCCTCGGGCCTTTGCCTCGCCAAAGAACCAATCAAGGGCAGGTGGGGTCAGCTCTTTAAGATTTGGTAACGTGTTCAAAAAAGCATGATGGCGGTGATCAAGTGTGTTGCCTTTCATATGCAGCACTTTTAGTTTGGGGGCGCATTGCTTTAAGAAGGTCAGGTGCAAAAAAAACTCAGCCCCCGACAGATCAAGCTTTTCTAAATTTGCAAGATGACTGATGGGGTTTTTGTTGGTCAGTTCTTGAAGATGTGTGGGTACAAGATCAGCATCGGAACTAAGGCCAGCTTGCTCACAGGTTGCGTGCCAGATGATTTCACCCAAAGGCTGATCATGTTCGTCTTTTAGGTGTGCAAGGTTAAGATCTGTCAGGTTTTTTAGATGACGCAGCTGAGAAATCCCATCATAAATAAAACGGCTTTCCCAAGACGGTCTGATAATCCTGACCCATGAAAGGTCAAGGGTTTTTAAAGGTGCTTTTGCAAGCAATACAAAAAACGTGGGGGGCACCTGTTGGTTTTGTAGGGAAAGGTGATGCACATGCTGAAAGCTTTGTACAGGCAAAGGTTTAGGCAAACGTGTGTCTGGTAATAAGGTCACCGTAACCGCAGCTGGTCTCAGTGTTTCAAACACAGGGAGAGAACGATCGTTAAACGTTAGTTGCAGGGAGTTGCTGGGTGTTTGCCAAGCATGACTTGATGCGTCTCTGTAAAGAGTGTTCAGAAAGAGCTTCACTCTGTTAGGGTCGTTCAGCGCTGTCGCCTCAGAAACGTCTTTAGTGGGTGAGGCAGCGTCGGCTATGGGTTCAGGAACGGCTACAACTGTTGTTTCACAAGACACGCCTGTGCAGGCCGGTAGGGAGGGCGTGCCAAGCGGTGGCAGTTTCAATCTTAAGCCAGGTTTAAGGCTTAACGCATACGTGGCTGCATGATACCATTCTTTGCACACAAGGCGGCAATCTTTGAGATCATCGATGGTCAAAAGAACCAGCACATCGCGAAAGATTGGGGAGCTTAAAACGGTTTTTAAAGCGGCAGAGTTTGGTAATTTTGTCGCACAAGCTGTTGACTGCCGTAACGTGTCGTCACTGTTTAATGCGTCAACGTTTGCACACGGGGCGGGTGACTGCCTGTCTTCATCCTGTCTTTCATCACGTGAGTTGGGATCTTGTGGAGCAAAGGCCAACGGTGTGTGTGCCAGTAAAAAAGAAAGACAAAAAATAAAAAACCTGTGGTGCATAACGATGACTTTAAAAGTGCTTATTTGGCAAAACCATAAAATAAAAAATCAATAAAGTCAATCAATTATTGTCAAATATTGCGTCATTACGAAGGTGCGTCGTCTTTTAGTCATCATCCCGAACGGCCATGCCCCCATCGTCATTGCGCGCGCGCTTGTTTTGTGTAGATTTTGTTGGTTTGTCTGCCTTGATTTAGGCGCGCGAAGGGCATTATCCACCATTCACAATTTTAGCAAATTTTTAATCAAAAATCAATAGATTGAATCGGTTTTTGTAAAATGCTGGTGTCCAAAAAACACTGGATTGCCGCGTCGCCTTAAAAGGCTCCTCGCAATGACAACCCAAGACCGTCATCGCGAAGATTTGTGCAGGACTGAGGATTTGTACAGGACTGTTCTTTTTCTTTTGTTGTTTTTTTTTCTTTTAGGTGTGCGAAGAGCATTCTCCACCATCCACAACTTTAGCAAATTTTTAAGCAAAATCAATAGATTAAATCGGTTTTTGTAAAATGCTGGTGGTCAAAAAACACTGGATTGCCGCGTCGTCTATTGCCGCGTCGTCTAAAAGAGCGCTTGCCATGACGCGGGTGGGGCGTTTTTTATTCTTTTAACAAAAAGGCGTTGCCGTCATCGTCCTTAAACGTGCAAAAGGTTCCCCATGGCATGGTTTCGGGCTTTGTGATCTGAATGCCCTCATCCTTTAGACGCTTGTACATCGTCTCGATATCATCGCATTGAAAAACAATGGACGATCTTTTCTCTTTCCACTCTTTATCAAGGGCACGCGGAAAAAGTGACAACGTGGTTTGCCCCATCTCCTCGGCATCTTTATGGGGGGCCACCTGGATCCAAAAATACCCCTCAAATGGTGCCTTGCGTACAACCTCAAAACCAATTTTGTCGCACCAAAACGTCTCGGCTTTTGCCTGATCTTTCACGTAAATGGACACAACGCTGATAGATGAAATCATGGGATGTCTCCTTTTAAAGTGCTCACCTTTAGCATAGCACAAAATATGTCTAAAAGACAGTTTTTGGTCTTTTTTGTTTAAAAAATGTCTGTAAAAGCTTGGATGCCTCTTGCTCTAAAACGCCGCCAATGACCTGCGGCTTAAACGAAAGGGCTGCGTTTTCAAAAAGATGTGGCCCGTGCACAACGGCGCCGCCTTTGGGGTTATACGCGCCAAAAACCAGGGTTTCAACCCGCGCCATCGAAATAGCTGCCGCGCACAAACAGCAAGGCTCAAGCGTTACATACAGGGTGTGCGCTTCAAGATAAGGTTCTTTGTTGTGTGTGAGCGCCTTTTGAAGCACAAGCATTTCAGCGTGTTGAAGCGGGTTTTGACCGCGTTGACTTTGGTTGTGTGCTTTGGCAATTGTTTTTTGTCTTTTTGTGTCAAATAAAAGGGCGCCGACGGGCGTTTCGTCACAGTCAAAAGCTTTGCGTGCTTCGGCAAGGGCTTGCTGCATAAGTTTTTTATGTGTCTGAAAAGGTGTCTGATTTGTGGGTGTACACATTGGAAGAAAGTTGTGTTCTAATGGGCTCAATCCTGATTCATCGTTATAGCACACTCTCTTTCATGACAAAAACAAACTCTTCTTTTGACGCGCCTCAACCCACCACACATGAAGAGGCGCTGCCCACAAAGCGCGTTACAGTGAATGCCCTTGAAGCTTATATGGAAAAGCCGGTTAAGGTTTTAGACCATGGCTTTGTGCGCCTTGTTGATTATATGGGCAGCGATGCATCCATTGTGCAGGCGGCCCGGGTTTCTTACGGAAAAGGTACTAAAAAGACAAGTGAAGACAAGGGTTTGATTTTTTATCTGATGCGGCATCGTCACACAACACCCTTTGAAATGTGCGAGATTAAGTTTCACATCAAAATGCCCATCTTTGTGGCGCGCCAGTGGGTGCGGCACCGTACGGCCAATATTAACGAATACTCGGCGCGTTATTCAATTTTAAGCAAAGAATTTTATATGCCCGAGCCCCATCACATGGCTGCACAGTCGCTGTCAAACAATCAAGGGCGTGCCGAGAAAGCGTTGCCGCCCAAGGATGTCGAGGCGCTTTTGTCGCTTTTAAGGCGTGATTCGCTGCAATGTTACGACACCTACATGGCGCACATGAACATGAGCGAGGATGGAGGTATTCTGGATCCCCAGAAAGAGGGGCTGTCGCGTGAGCTTGCGCGCATGAACCTAACGCTGAACTACTATACCGAAATGTATTGGAAGGTTGATTTGCACAACCTGTTCCATTTTTTAAGCCTAAGGGCCGATCCCCATGCACAGTGGGAGATTCAAGCCTTTGCCAATGTTATGCTTGATATGTGCGAAGCCTGGGTGCCCATGGCAACAGAGGCCTTTAGAGAATATCGCAAAGAGGGCGCATCATTCTCTAAAAGCAGTCTTGCTGTGATTAAAAAATTGATTCGGGGTGAGGAAGTCAAGCGTGAAGACACCAACCTTTCAAAGCGCGAATGGGGCGAGATGATGCAAAAGCTAGAGCTTGAAGATTGGCAGCGCAAGGCAGGCTAAGTCAGTGGGGCGGCCTGTGCACGCTTTTTTTAATAGCCAGGCTTAAAATGTGCTTTTAAATGTGTTGGGTGTGCTTGCGCTCTTTTACGAAAAAGTTAAGGTAAGCATAGGATAGTAACCAAAACGCGGCCTTTTTAACATGTCCACACACAAAAATCAGCCCAAAGATCGCTTGCCAGACTTTCAGCAAAAAGATGCCGCCTTTGTGGAAGCGCTGCGCGCATTGTTCGACGCTGACCCCACACAAGTACCCCTTGAATGGCATGCTTTTTTAGGCGCATTAGATAAAGAAGAGTTAGCGCCGCGTCCCTCGTGGGCACCCCTGTCATCAGAAGAAGTGGGTCAGGATGAAGCGAAGAAATCTGCACAAAAAGACGCTGAAACAATTGCTGAAAAGGGATCGCGCTCAACCAGCATCATTAACGTGTTACATGACACTTTGCGTGAAAAAGGCTTTCAATTTGCAGATCTTAATCCGCTTAAAGCAGCACCCTCTTTACCGCAAAAATTGTCTGAAAAAGCGCAATTGCTGGACAAGCCACAGCAGGCTGAATGGCAGCGTTTAAAGGCGGCCTATACAGGCCCTTTGGCGCTTGAAATGCCTTTGGGGGTATCTGATGCGGCGCGTTCTTTTTTGTATCAAGGTCTTGAAGCGCCACAAGCGTACCAGCCAACGACGGCGCAGCGTCAAGACTGTCTTGACTATTTGTTAAGGGCGCATCTTTTTGAAACCTTTTTGGGAAAACAGTTTCAGGGCCTGAAACGTTTTAGCATCGAAGGGGCCGAGGTGTTACTGCCTGCGCTGCAGATGCTGGCAGCTAAGGCAGCTCAGCAACAGATCACGCATTTTGTGATGGGCATGGCGCATCGCGGGCGCCTGACGTTGAAAGCCTTGTTGTTTGATGCCCCGCTGATTGCGCTTCTGAAGATTTTTAAAGGGGCCGATTGTTTTGAGGGCGAGGCGATGCCAGCGTCAAAGCGGGCGGGCTTTTCGGACGTGCCTTATCACCTGGGCGCCACATGCACCAAAGCGTTTGCAGCCAAAGACGCGCCGCTTCATATGACGCTGTTGCCGAACCCATCGCACCTTGAATCGATTAACCCCGTGGTGATGGGTTATGCCAAAGCTGAAGCGCAGTTTGCAAAAACCAATGTGCCGCCGTTGTCGGTTTTGGTGCATGGTGATGCGGCGTTTGCAGGGCAGGGCGTGGTGGCTGAAAGCTTGCTGTTGGGCCGTTTGAACCACTACAGCATTGGCGGCACGCTGCATGTGATTTTAGATAATCAGGTTGGCTTTACGGCGTCTTCTCATGAAACGGCCGATAACCATGTGACGGGGCCGGCGCATAGTGTGGCTGCACCCATTTTGCACGTCAATGGCCAAGATGCAGACGCGGTGTTGCGGGCCTTTGCGCTGGCGTTCGATTTTAGGCAAAAGTTTGCAAAAGACATTGTGATTCGCTTGCTGTGCTATCGTCGCCATGGCCACAACGAAATGGACGAGCCGCGCTTTACCAACCCCGCGCTGTATCGACGCATTGACGCACTGCCGCCGGCTTACAAAGTTTATGCGCGAACCCTTCAAGGTCAGGGCTTGGTGGATGATGCCTGGTTTGATCAGAAAAAAGCCAGTTTTCAGCAAACCCTGCAAAGCGCCTTTGAGGCGCCCAAGGCACCCAAAGACCTTTTGGCGTCTCCTTGGCCTGTGCCCAAAACCCCGTCTCTGCTCAAACCGCCTTCCAAGAAAGCCCTGTTGGCGCTGGGCAAAAAGCTGGTTGCGCACCCTCAAAACTTTGACCTGCATTCAAAGGTCAAGCGCTTTATTGCGGCGCGTGCGGCGATGCTTGAAAAGGGCGATGCCCTTGATTTTAGCACGGCTGAAGCGTTGGCGTTTGCAAGTTTGTTGGACGAAGGTGCGGCGCTGCGTCTTACAGGGCAAGACAGTGCGCGCGGCACGTTTACCCAGCGTCATGGCGTGTGGGTTGATCAAACAACCGAGGCACGTTACACACCGTTTAGCGCTTTGGCACCCACGCCGCAGCATTTTCAACTGCTGAACACGCCGTTGTCTGAAGCGGCCTGTTTGGGCTTTGAAATCGGCTATAGTTGGCGCACGCACCATGGGCTTGGCGCGAAAGACAGCGCCTTTAAAGCACTGACGTTGTGGGAGGCGCAGTTTGGTGATTTTGCCAACGGCGCCCAAATTCAGATTGATCAATATCTTGCGTCCTCGCGTGCAAAATGGGGCTTAAGCTCGAACATCACGCTGCTATTGCCCCATGGATACGAAGGCCAGGGCCCCGAGCATTCGTCCGCGCGGCTTGAGCGCTTTTTGCAGCTGGCCGCCCAAAACAACCTGCGTGTTGCCATGCCTGCAAAGCCAGCCAGCTTGTTTCATTTGCTGCGCCGTCAGGTTTATGAAACGCCTTTCTGTCCGCTGGTGCTGCTAACACCCAAATCGCTTTTAAGGCTGCCAAGCGCCACATCTTCAATCGATGCCTTAGAGGCTTCTTTTGACCCCTTGGTGGTGGCGGCCCCTGATGGGCAAAAACCCAAACCGCAAAAACCCAAACGTCTTGTGCTGTGTGCCGGTAAAGTCTTTTACGATCTTGTGGCTTTCTATCAGCAAGCCAAAAAACAAAACCCTGCAACCGAAGAGGCACTGATTGTGGCGATCGAGCAGTTGTATCCTTTTCCCGAAAAAGCGCTTCTAGAGCGATTGCGTGCTTATGCCACGCCTCAAGCAGCGCTTATCTGGGCGCAAGAAGAGCCGCGCAATATGGGGGCCATGAGTTTTGTGTGGCCTTTGTTGCAAACGGTGGCGCAAAAGCTTGGCGTGAAGGGGCCTTTTTACGGTGGACGCGACAAATCGGCGTCGCCGGCAACGGGCTTTTTTGCTTGTCATACAAAAGAAATGCGCGCTATGATGCAGCAGATCTTTCAAAAGAGTCTTTGAACACAAACCCTTAAAGAGCCTTTATGAGCGCAAAAAAAATCACCGTTTCTGTTCCCCCTTTGGGCGAGTCGATTAGCAATGCAACACTGGCCCGTTGGCTTAAAAATGAAGGCGATACCGTGGCTGCCGATGATCTTTTGGCCGAACTTGAAACCGATAAAATTACGCTTGAGGTCACAGCGCCCAGCGCCTCCGTTTTGCAAAAACAGCATGCCAAAGAGGGTGCCACCGTTGATGTGGGCGCCTTGCTGGCAACGCTAGAGCCCTTAAAAGAGGGCGCCACGCCACCAAAAGAAAAACCAAAAGCGCCTGTGGCAGAAGCCAAGCCCGCTGGCAAACCTTTTGAAGCAGTGCCTGCATCGTCACTGCGGGCGCCAAAGGAAGCACTGCTTGATCAGTTGTTGGGTGAGAAAACACCAGCCGCCAAAGCATCTGCGCCGTTAAGCGAAGAGGAAGAGCGCAAACCCATGTCGCGTCTGCGTATGAAAATTGCGCAGCAATTAAAGGCGGCGCAAAACACCGCTGCCATTTTAACCACCTTTAACGAGGTGGACATGACGCAAGTCATGGCGCTGCGCAAACAACATAAAACCTCTTTTGAGGCCACGCACGGGGCAAAGCTGGGTTTTATGTCGTTTTTTGTAAAGGCTGTGGTCAGTGGGCTGAAGCGCTTTCCGATCATCAACGCGCAGTTGCTTGATCATGCGCCCGATGATCCAACGGCCGGTAAAGAGGTGGTGTTTAAAAACTATTATCACATCGGTGTGGCGGTTGGCACCGAGAAAGGGCTTGTGGTGCCAACGCTGCGCCATGCCCAGCAGCTTAGTTTTGCGGGCATTGAAAAGGGCATTGCTGATCTTGCGGCCAAAGCACGCACGCAAAAGCTGGTGCCCAAAGATTTGGCCGACGGCACGTTTACCATTACCAATGGCGGTGTGTATGGGTCGCTTTTGTCGACGCCTTTGCTGAACCCGCCGCAATCGGCCATTTTGGGCCTGCATGCCATTCAACAAAGGCCCGTTGTGGTGGATGGCGCCATCTTGGCGAGGCCTGTGATGAATTTGGCACTGTCGTATGATCATCGCTTAATTGATGGCAAAGATGCCGTGGGCTTTTTAAAACATGTCAAAGAGGTCATTGCGATGCCTGCGTCGCTTCTTTTGGAGGGAGACGCCCTGTGACACCGCCCAAAGACACCCCAAAAGCGCCCAAGAAGGTCACTCAAAAAGCGGCTAAAGGGCAGAAAATGGTTGCCAAGGTGGCTGAAAGTGCACGCCTTAAAGAAGACTTTTTGAACGCCTTCTTAAAACAGGTGCCTGCCCATGGGTGGTCTGAAAAAGCGCTTTTTGAGGCGGCCAAAGTGTTAAAGCAGCCCGAAGCCATGGCGCTTGCGCTGTTTGTGCAAAAAGAAAAAGAGGTGCTTGAGGTATGGTCGCGTGCCCTGGATGAAGCTATGGTGGCCAAACTGCAAAAGCTTGATCTTTCAAAGATGAAGATAAGAGAGCGTATTTTTTGGGGTGTCAGAGTGCGCCTTTCATTGCTAGAGGCGCACAAAGAGGCTGCCAAAGCTGCGTTTTCTTTTTTGTGTTATCCCTTAAACGTGCCCTGTGTGCCGCCGCTTTTGTATGAAACAACGCACCACATGTGGGTGGCGGCGGGCGACACGTCAACAGACTACAACTTTTATACCAAGCGGCTTTTGTTGGCCGGTGTTTACGTGGCAACGTTTTTGTATTGGCTCAAAGACACCTCGCCCGAACATCACAAAACCTGGAAGTTTTTAGAAAGTCGCATCGAAAACGTTTTGTGGCTACAAAAGGCCAAAGCGGTCAATCCGCTAGAGGCCCTTAAAACCCTGAAAGACAGCCCTTTAAAGGACCTGCCTTTTCTTAAAATGATGCAACATTTTTGGCCCTTTTCGGGCAAGCCCTAAAAGAGTTTATAAGGTTGGACGGTGATGGTTGTTTGGGTCCGTTGGTTTTTGCGTCTTGGTCTGCTTTTGTGTTTTGGTCTTCTGTTATGGCGCGGCTATTGTGGCGTGCAGCCTTCTTTTGAGTGTCCAGATGCCTGGTGCCATGACAAAACGTGTGCCGCGATCGTGGCTTGTCTAGAAAAGGGGCCCGTTCATGGTTATGAAAGCATGGACGCTTTTTTAGCCACGCAAAAAAAACGGGTTGATTTTGAAAACACTGTTTACTTGCTGCAGCTCAAAGGCGGCGTGCGCGGTGTGTTTAAGCCCGCCTTAGAGCCAGCTGCCTTGCGCGACAGCTATGCCGAAGTCGCTGCCTTTAGAGCTTCACAGTATCTTGGTTTATCTTTTGTGCCGCCGACTGTTTTGCGCACCTTGTGTCTTGAGGGAAAGGTCATGACAGGATCGGTGCAGCTTTACGTCAACACAACGCGTGACCTTTTAGAGGACGGTGTGTTTCAAAAAACGCTTCAGGAAGTCCCAAAAGACATGCTTGCTGACCTTAAGATTTTTTATTTTGTGCTGGGGCAGTGGGATACTGGCGCGCATAATTTGCTGGCCTTAAAGTGTGATGGTGTGACACATGTGTTGGCCATTGATAATGCCGGCATGGCCAACGCACAACGCGTGCGTTATGGGCAGCTTCCCTTTGTGTGTTTAAGTCCCTTTCGGGGTGAGATCAAAGATTTTTCGTTTAAGGTTGAGGTGTTGGAAAAGCCAACATACCAAAGTCTTAAAGCGCGGCTGAAGCGGGCAGGGGTCAGTGAGGCTGGGACTGGCTTTTTAAAAAAAATGTCGTTTTACAAAAAGCCTTTGCATTATGTGGTGCATCAAAAATTGTTGTGGCGCCAATTTCATGCGGCCGATGGTGAGGAAGATCTGTTGTTTTTTAAGGCCTACAGCGATGCCATCACGCCCCGCCTGTGCAAGGCATTGCAAAACCTTAATGCCAAGGTGGTGCGGTCTTTCTTTCCAGAGGATGCCGAAAAGGTCTATGGCAAAGCGCTATTTGCTGACTTGCTGCAACACATTTTAGAACGCCGCGACCAGGTGCTGCGCTTTTTTGCCATGCCTGTTAAAGAGTCAGTTTAGGTCGCCAACATCATGTCAGCGCCCTCTGACGCAAGAAAAAAATGACAAAATTTACTTAGAAAAGGGCCACAGTTTTGTTTGAGTCAGACGGCGATGCTCTTTGATCTTTAGACGATTTGTTGTGATTTCTTCTTGTTCTGTTTCTTTGCGTACCTGTGCGTAAAATTCGTCGCTTGAGCGTCGAGGGGAATCGTTCTGTGTTAAGGGAGAGGCGGCGGCCTTCGGTTTCATCTTTCTACGCAGCAGGCTGCGCGGGCTTTGAAGCTGTTTTTTCGCCTGTTCAGGTAAGGGCGATGCGCCTAACGCGTTAGGATTCATGGACGTGAATGTTGGGCTGTTAAAGGCAGCACAGTCCTCGTGAAGCCTTTTCTCTTGCGCCGGATGAAGAGGGGTCAAAGGATCATACATGCTGTCTGGTTGAAGGGTCATCGCTCTAAAGCTGATGGCAAGATCCCCCGCGCTTTGGCTGTGGGCATCCTTTTGCAATGTGGTGGAATCTTCTTGTGCTGTGCGGGCTGCCAGATCACCGGCCTGCGGGCTGTGGCAAGTGATTTGCAATATACGCTCATTGGTAATGTGAATGCCAAATTCCGCAGCTTTTTTGCGCTTTTGTGAGAGTGAACGGGGCGTTAAACCGCGCACTGTTCCTGCAAGCTCGCCAAACATTTGTCTTTGCCCGCTTTTCCATGAGTTTGGTGTGAGGGTGTACACCTGATTGGTTTCGCGCAAAGCCGCTGCCTGAGGCGTGTTCACCGGCTTTGATGAAGCTTGAAGATGCGCCAGCTTAGGGGCTTTCGGTGTGTTAATAGACTGCGCCTTGGTGCGCTTAAGGGCAGGGTTTGTCCGAAAGTCCGAATCAACAGATGTGCGATCGCCAGGATACGCTTCTAGCAAAGCAAGAGACAAGGCACAGGTGACAACGCTGCCGAGGAAGAAATGATTTTTATTCATAGTTTTCGATATTTAATGTCAATATTATCGACATTTATATCATTTATCTTTTTAATTTCAATCTTTTAATAAGGTTTTTTTCAAAAAAGGCACAAAAAGTGTGTCAAAATGGCTTTCTTGCAGGGATACTTTCAGGTGCCCGGCCAGTGGATCGCCACACGGCCGCTGGCCGTTCGCAATGACGATAGGTCACGCGCAGGTCGCTTTACTTAAAATTATCTTTTTCAGATAAAAATAAAGAAAAAATGCTGTGAAAGGCTGCTGTCATGAATAAATCCAAAGCGACCACATCGTCGGTTAAACTTTTTTTTGCGGGCTATTTTTTGATCATAGCGGTGTTTTTAACGGCACTTAAAAGCCTTTTAAATCTTGCCATTGAAGATTTTCTGAGTCTAAAACCTTATACACTGGCTGTGATGATCGACAGCTATGCAATGACAACATCTAGTCTTCTGGTTTCAGGACTTTTTTTGTTGTTTTGCCTGCGGCACGAGCGCTTGTTGCTGCGCAACAATCCCGCCATTTTCGAATCACCTTCGCGCCTTTTGTATGTGAATATCGGGCGATTTGGCTTGCTGGGGTGGTTGCTTTGGATTCTTTCGCATGACGGCTATCGTGTGTTGTCTGGCAGCAACCTGTCATGGACAATGCTTTTAGATACGGCCTTGTCACTTGTGATTATTTTAACGGGTTTTGCGGTTGTGTTTTTTGCAAAAAACTCGCGTTCTTTTATCATCTCAAAAACGGCCGCCTTCTTATCAGCCGTTAGCATTACATTCTTTTGCGTGGCTTCTTTGGCGTTAACATTTCACTATGCGTCGCCTTTTTTGGTGCAGGCGGCACAAAAGGACCAAAAAGCTATTAACTTTTTAGGGAATGCTGAAATGGGGTTGCGGGTTTTTTATGCAGACAAAAAGGCATTGCCAGATTCATTTAAGGCAGTTGTGCAGCATGCCTCGCAAAAAGGTGCTTGCTATGGTGGCATGTGCGAGATGCCGCCTGATACGTTTCGGTATGAAAAGCAAGACGATCAAACATGCAAGGTTTGCGTGCATGTTAAAACATCTGTCCGGCAGCGTTTGCGGCACAAAGCTTTTTCCTTCATGCCGTATGGCCTGCGTGGGCACAAAACCGAAAACATTCCAGCCGGGGAGTATTGCCGCACGGCGTCCTTTAGTTAAACAAAAGACTGTCTTGCAAGAAGGCCTGTCCCTTTAAAAGCAGGGTGGGCGGCCTTTGATGCGTGTGCTATGCTTTGGCGAATAATTTTGAAAAATGTGCACACCGGATGAGCCAGGCACCTGTTGTTGTGACCCAAAAAGCAGCCAAGGAGCATCTTAAAACCCTTGATGCCCAGCTTGCGCGCTATAACAAAGCCTATTACAACGATGATGCGCCCTTGGTTACCGATGCCGTTTATGATGGGTTGAAAAAAGAGCGCGATACCTTAATTGAACAATGGCCCGCTTTGCAAGCCGAAAGCAGTTTAAACCCCGTGGGTGCGGCGCCTTCAGGGCGCTTTGAAAAGGTCAAACATTTAGCGCCGCTACACTCGCTTGACAATGTGTTTGATGGTAACGAGGCCGCAGACTTTATCGCCAAAATCAATCGCTTTTTGGGTGCGGCGAACCCAAACCATGTGTTTGTGGCCGAGCCTAAAATGGATGGCCTGTCGGTGGCGTTGCTTTATGAAAAGGGTCACCTGGTGCGGGCAGCCACGCGTGGTGATGGTGTTTGGGGTGAAAAGATTACCGATAATGTGAAAACCATTGGCAATGTGCCCAAAATGCTGCAGGGACCGGGCGTGCCGCCAGTGATTGAAGTGCGTGGCGAGGTGTATATTGAAAAAAAGGCCTTTTTGGTGTTAAACCAAGAGCGCGAAGCGGCCAAAGAGGCGCCGTTTGCTAACCCGCGCAATGCAGCTGCGGGCTCGTTAAGACAGTTGGATGCCAGCGTGACGGCCCTGAGACCGCTTGCCTTTAGGCCTCATGGCTTTGAGGCGCCAGCTTGGCCCGTTGCCACCTATGTAGAGGCCATTAACTGCTTTAAAGCTTGGGGGTTTGATGTTGAAACCCCGCCTTTGTGCAACTCGCTTGAGGCTTTAAAGGCGCATCACCAGGCCCTTGAACAACAGCGTGCGCAATTGCCTTTTGATATTGATGGTGCTGTGTACAAAATCAATGATCTGCAGCTGTGGGCAAAGTTGGGGCACAGCCACAAGGCGCCGCGGTTTGCCTTTGCGTTTAAGTTTTCGGCCGAAGAGGCCATAACGCAGCTTTTGGACATCAAACTTCAGGTGGGGCGCTTGGGTACGCTGACGCCTGTTGCCCATCTTGAGCCTGTAAATGTGGGTGGTGTTTTGGTCACACGGGCCTCGCTGCATAATCAAGACGAACTGCAGCGCAAAGATGTGCGCGCAGGCGATACGGTTACGGTGAAAAGGGCGGGTGATGTGATTCCGCAGGTGGTGGCGGTGCATCTGGATCAAAGGCTCAAAGACGCCAAACCCTTTCTGTTTCCAAGCCGGTGTCCTGTTTGTGATGCTAAGGTGGCGCAGGTTGAAGGTGAGGTAGCCGTGCGATGCACCGGTGGCTGGACCTGTGCCGCGCAAAAGTTGGCGCGCCTTAAGCATTTTGTGTCACGCGCGGCCTTTGATATCGAAGGCCTGTCGGTCAAGCACTTGGCCTTTTTTCTTGAACAGGGCTGGGTTAAGGCGCCGGCCGACCTTTTTACGCTTGAAGCACGTAATGCGCAAAACAAACAGGCGAACACACAAAAGCAAGAGGTGCTTTCGGAGACGTTGTTTGAACGTGCACCAGAGCCGCTTCTTGAAAACTGCCCGGGCTGGGGGCCGCTATCTGTGCAAAATTTGTGGCAGGCCATTAACGCACGTCGCAGCCTTGCCTTTGATCGCTTTTTGTATGCCTTGGGCATCCCTGGTGTGGGGCTGGCAACGGCCAAAGTGTTGGCCAAAGAATATAAAAGCCTGCCTGCGTTTTTAGAAGCCATGGAAAAGGCTGCCAGTGACCATACCGATGACGCAGGTGTGCCGTTAGATCATCCGGCATTGGCGGCACTTAAATCGCTTTATGGCGTGGGGGACGTGATGGCGCAAGACATTGTGACCTTTGTGGCCAGCCCGGCGAATCAAACAATGATCAAAAACATGACACAGCATGTAGCCGTGCAGCCGTTTGCCGTTGAAGAAAAGCCTGCAGATCATGCGCTATCAGAAAAAACGCTTGTCTTTACAGGCACGCTGTCATTGCCACGACAGCAGCTGAAAGAGCGTGCCGAGCGCGCCGGTGCTTGGGTCACAACGGCTATCTCGACCAAAACAGACTTTTTAATCGCGGGGGCGGCGGCTGGCAGCAAATTAAAAAAAGCCGAAGCGTTGGGTGTAAACGTCCTAACCGAAAAAGCCTTTCTTGAGCTTTTAAAGCCTTTTTAAAGGCGCGCGTTCGCTTTGCGCTTTGAGAGATCGGCATAGGTGATTTTGTACGCAAGATTTTTGCGCTTTATGTGGGGCGAGACCTGGGTTTGTGACAAGCGTGCTGTTTTTAAAGATCTTTTTTATGGTCTGTATCAGTACAAAATAAGCACCGTTTCTTTTATAAATAAATCTATATAGATCAAAAAGGGAGGGGTGTTGATGGTGTCGCGTAAAGTTTTTTTTTGTGCTGTGATGGGCTTGGTTTACTTTCTGAGTAGCCCTTGCGGGCGTTTGTGTGCAGCCCCCAAAGAAAAAATGTATGTCATAGCAACTGATCAGCAAGCAACTGTATTGCAAAAAAACGCTTTTGAAAGTGGCGATTTAGAGACAATAGACGTGTCGTTGCTTGAGAGCATGTGTTTTAGCGACGCACCCTTAGAGCAAGATGCCTCATTGACCCTACTGCTAACTGGTGAGTGTGAGGCAAAAGCGCCTTCACAAAAAAATGTTTTATGCTTTGATGGCGTGTGTTTTGATGATCAGCCATTAGCAGCCTTTGCGTTGTCTTGTTACCAACAAGATCCAAAAGTGATTAAAGATTTGCAAAATCTTATTGAACAACGCTTACAGCATTGTGATTTTTGCTTAGCACTTTTGCTGCCGATGTGGATGAAGCAAAAAGCGGATTTTTCTATAGAGAGTTTGGCAGAAAAGTGTTTTAAGGGCGCGTCAACAGAGGATTTGCTTGAAAATTATCGCGTGGCGCACGGTGTGCACGCGCAGTTAAGCATGTATCTAGACCAAAGAAGCACGCTTGAGAGCATGCCTTTTTTAATTGCGCAGCTGTTTTACGAGGTGGGATCGGCGCCTGAGCACTTTCATGTCATGTCTTGTGATTTTTTAGGCAAACCTGCTGAGGTTGCGTGGAAAAAAGGACCTTTTTGGTGTAGCGAAGACACTGTATCCTCAAGTGCCTGTGGGCGCTTGGCCCATTTTTTTCGTGCGGAAAGGCGCAATAAGACAGCCATTCGTTTGGTTCTGGCGCCTTTGCTGAAGGGGCTTTGTTTGTTGAAAGATCATGCGACCCTTGGTGAGCAGATGCGGCAGTCTGTTCTGGCTTTCTGTCAGTCAATGGGCACGGGTGATGTATGATCTGTTGTTTTTTCTTGTTGTGTATTTTTTTCTTTGGGAGTTGCGTATTTTTGGGTATACTCAGATGCAAATGTTCGAATGATTTAACATAGGTCCACGCAATCAAATGGCTTTGAAAATACGGCTTGCACGTGCCGGCACAAAAAAACGTCCCTTTTATCGTCTTGTTGTTGCCGAGGCAACGGCGCCTCGCGATGGGCGTTTTGTCGAAAAAGTGGGCACGTACGATCCACGTTTGCCCAAAGATAATGCAGCGCGTGTGACGCTGAAAGATGAGCGCATCAAGTATTGGCTTTCGGTGGGCACAAAGCCAACCGAACGTGTAGCCCTTTTGTTGGGGCAGGCGAAGTTGGCGCCAATGCCCGAGCAAACTAATCGTCCGATGAAGTCGAAACCAAAGAAAAAAGCACAAGAGCGTGCGCTTGAAAAGGCTGAAAAAGAAAAGGCCTTGAAAGAAGCGAAAGAGGCCGAGGCCAAAGCCAAGAAAAAAGCTGCAGAAGAAGCCAAAAAGGAAGCGAAAGCGGCTGCAGATGCGCCGAAAGAAGAAGCTTCTGAAAAATCAAAGGACAAAGCGGCTGAAGGTTAAGTGAAAACCTAGAGGTGTGCTTTAGGCATTCTCTTTGATCACTGCAAAAAATGCGCCTGGGCATTTGGTGCGTGTACAAGGGTAGAGAGAGGCGTTTTGACGACACTTTATCTGCATCTGACAACCCATGTGCTGTCGTGGGCGCTGACGCGTGGCAAAAAAGCTGTTGCCTTTGAAATGCCCTGCAAGGGATTACCTCTTACGTTGTCAGCGTTTGTGGTGCCTGCTTTGCAGCGCTTTTTATCTGACAACCAGTTGTCGTTACATCATCTTGATGCGGTTTGGATCACGCGGGGGCCGGGCTCGTTAACGCGTTTGCGTCTTCAGCAAACGATTGCCAAAGCTTTGCAGGTGGCCGCACCTCAGGTTTCTCTTTATGGCATTGATCTCATAGATGTGTGGCAGCAGCACTACAATATGGCGACAGGTACACAGCCTTATGGGTTTTGTGTTGATCTTTATAATGGCACGCTTCTTTTGTCTGTTTTTCATCAATCAAAAAACCTGTTGCGCCAAGAGGTTGCCTGTCAAGATTTATTGGCACTCTTACAGAAACAGCGTGTCACAACCCTTTGGGGAGAAGAAACGCATCTTAAGAGTGTTGAAGGATCTGTAAAAGATATTTTTTTAAAAAGTATCACACCCTGTGCCGCAAAGATGTTATCTTTGCATCAAAAGACTTTACAGAAGAAGATTGAAAAAATCTCTTGATATTTTGCTGTAATTTTATTTAATTTTTGTGTACGCTATCTTTTTTATCTTGAAAGGGTAAAGAAAACTAGCTATAGATAGCTGAAAAAGAAGTATAATACAGAAGGCTTCATGTGTTTAATAGGTGATTTGGTGAGGTAATTTAGTTGGAAAATTTGTTAGATTTAGAGGAAAAAGAACAGGTGCCGGGTACGGTTTTGAACCTGGCAAGTGAGGTGGTCGCCGCCTATGTGTCCAATAATAATGTCAGCGCAGAAGAGGTGCCCGAGCTTTTATACCAAGTGTATAGAACGCTTAACCATTTAAAGCAGCATAAGCTGCCCATGCAGCACGGTGTGCTTGAGCCGGCTGTACCCGTGTCCGAGTCGGTCACGGATGATTATCTGGTGTGTCTTGAGGACGGCAAGAAGCTGAAAATGCTGAAGCGTCATTTAAAGGCCGCGTATGATTTAACACCAGAGCAATATCGCGAACGGTGGAGCCTGCCAGTGGACTATCCCATGGTGGCGCCCAATTATGCCAAAAAGCGCAGCACCTTGGCCAAGTTAAATGGCTTAGGCCAAACGGCTGTACAGCGCAATGTCAATTATATGTAGCGTTTGCAAGCGACTTGCATAAAGCACCCTGCGGTTGCAAGGGGGACAACCGCGTGTTTGCCAGTAAAAATCACACATATAAATCGACTTGTGAACAAGTGTATGTTCATTATACAGAACTTGTAGCCGATAAAGTGCTGTGGGTTAGTCGCCGCGTGTTGTGTGTGATGCGTCTTTTATGACTTGTAGCCTTGGTAAATCTTGGCTTCTGTTAAAAGCCTTTTAAGGACAGGATTGTTGTCTGTATCGGCTTTGCGTTTGTAAGCTTTTCTTGTGAATGGTTCGGTTGCAGGCTCTTTGTTTCCAAACAACACATCAAAATCTGGCAGAGAAGGGTCGCTAGGCGATGCGCCATGTGACAAGGCAGGCTGAGTAGTGAGGGCAGGATAAGACACGGCTGGTTGACCATAAAAGGGTTGATGGTTAAATGCAGGACGCTGCTGTGTATTGCTGGATGGCATAATGAAATGATGGGATGAATGATAGGAGGGTGGAGGGACATTTTGGCCTGCGGACAAAACACCATTTGTAGGGGGCATTACACGTTGGTGAGTCTGCGTTTCATTTTTTAATTGTTGGGAAGTAGCTGTCGACCTCTTCTGCTGTCAGCTCTTTGAGCATAGGCTCTTGCAACAATGAGCGAATCAACGCATTGTCCTGCAGAACGTTTTGTGCTGCAGGGGTGGCAGAGTAAGAAGTGTTGTGTGGATCACCATTAGTAGGGCTGGCCAGTAACACTGTGTATTGTGTGACACAAGAAAGTAGTAGGAAAAGCGAACGCATCAAGAAAACCTTTTTGACAATATATGGACTGTAGAAGTTTCTTTATACTGACAAATAAAATGAGTTTGTCTTTATTGTGGTGGTTAACTGTTTGTAAAAAAAAATTTATGTTGTCTTGATAGTGACAAAGCATCTTTTTTTAAACAAAAAAGGTTAAATATATTCTGCAGGCTTTAAGCGCAATAGAAAGAACAGCAGCGTGCAATGGGGGCAGTGATGGCTTCAGGGGGTTGACGATTTGGCTTGTTGCACCAAGGCTTCATAGCGCTCTCTAAGCGCTTTAAGATGGGGGATATGGCAAAGATGTTTGGGCACGTGCAGTGCGAGCACCCTTTCGGCATCGATGTCCAAAGCCTTTTGATTATCCAAGGCATGTGTGCTGGATTCTGGCGAAGGGGGCATGGCATCCGGTGCAGTAGTTGATGTGACCTCGTTTATTTGCAAGGTGTGTGTTTGATTTAAAACGTGACGTTTTTTCTGGCGCGATGTCTTCTCGCCAGATTTTCTGCGTTCTTTGGGCGTGTTTTCTTTGTTCTTTGCAGCGCGAGGCCTTAAAGTGCGCTGCGGCCTAAGGTGCTGTGTGTCTTGCTTGATCTGATATCCAAAGAATGTATAAACGTTAGCCACAAAGTGCTTAATGTGTGTGGCTGATAAAAGGGTTTGGCCGCCTTGTTTGCGTAGAACACGTGGAATCTTTTTTTTAAAACAAAGACAAAAAAAAAGTTGTGGTGTTTTGTTGTGATGCTGCGCTTGTTGTACAGCCAGCTCCCAGTGATGCGCAATGTTTTTCCTGCTTGTAAGGGCTTTGGGACAGGTAAAAGAGCAAAAAGCTGTGTGAGCTGCATAGTTTTTTTGTGGGGTGCACAGTAACGGTTGTCGCGCACCTAAGCTTGCAACCGTTTGGTTTGTGTTTAAAAACACTTCAGATGGGTCCATAAGAGCCGCACGCTTTCCAATAAAGCATAAAGACGGCAACTTGTAGGTAAAAAGCTTGTTCTTGTTTTGCAACATATAAAGCACGGGCTCATTGCACGCGTATTCCGTCACATTCGGAGGTGATTTGTCAAAGGACCACTGATAATAACTGTCCCGGTGCCCTGTGGCCATCAGCGACAGGCAGTGAATCATACCAAAAAAGAGAAAGCTGGTTTTCAACACAAGAAGTCTTTTCGTAAAAAAAAATATCCTATATAGATATTATTTTTTTTAATCAAAAAAGACAAAAAGTACTGAAAAAGCTTAGTGATTCTCTTCTTGTTTGCGTGCGCACAGTTTATAGCTGAGTGAGAACACTTGTTGGCGTAAGCGCATATAGGTTTTGCGCATGCGCTGTAGTTGGCGCTCTTCTATTTGAATGGTGCGCAGCAGGTTATCGATGACGGCGATCAGCGTGCAATCAAGATTATACTTTTCTTTAAGAGCTGATCCATGGGCGTTTTGGTAATGCAGATGGTTATTTAAAAGGTACAGCAAAGCGGTCCAGCGCGAGCAAGTATTGCGCAGCTGTTTTAAGGCGATACGCTTTTCTTCAATGCGCTTTTTAAAAGCCCAGCGTGCCTCGCTGCTTTCATCATAAAGGGTTTGCAGTGCTTCAAGATCATCGGTTTCGGTGTCAGCGAAAATGTTCAGCGAAAAAGCGTTCAAAGCGATCAGCAAACACACAGCATGCCAAGGCCTTTTGCCTTTTAAAAGGGTGGTTGTTTGAAAGCGTTGTTTGACATTACCATACCACATCACACACACAGCCTATCACAACCAAGCGGTTACACCACCATCATTGATGGGTCTTCGATAAAATCTTTGATTTTATTTAAAAACAAGGCAGCCTGCACGCCGTCCACAAGACGATGGTCAACCGAAAGGGTTAAGGTGACTTGTTGTTGGGCAACCACTGCGTTGTTCGCATCAAAAACAGGCACTTTGCGCATGGTGCCTACCGCCAAAATGCCGCTTTGCGGGGGGTTGATAATGGCCGAGAACACATTGATGCCAAACATGCCCAGGCTTGAGACCGTGAAGGTGCCGCCTTGAAACGCATCGGGTTTTAAGCCACCTTCGCGTGCGTCTTTGGCCAGCGCTTTCATTTCTTTTGAAAGTGTGCGCATGTTTTTGGTCTCAGCCGACCGAATCACAGGTGTAATCAGGCCTTTGTCAAGTGAGACAGCGACGGCCAAGTCAACCGTCTCATAAAAGCGAATGCCTTTTGAAGACCAGGCGCTGTTGCAAGAAGGGGTTTCCTTCAATGCCTGGGCCGTGGCCTTCAGTACAAAGTCGTTGATTGAAAGTTTGACATCCATCTTTTTCAGAATGGTCTGGCGCAAGCGCAAAACGGCATCCATCGACACATCAAGCGACAGATAAAAATGGGGCTGTGTTGTTTTTGAAAGGCACAACCGATCGCCAATGACCTGACGCATGCCTGTGATGGGCTCAAGCTGAAAGGGCGGCTCGTAGCCCGAAAAGTTCTCTTCAGCTGTGCCCTGTACACGCGGCGGCGCCATGGCGGGGGCGCTTGCGGCTGTGGTTTGAGAGGCGGCTTGAGAAGTCGTTTGAGGGGTGCCTTGTTGCAAAGCGGCTTCAATATCACGTTTGACCACGCGGCCGTAAGGGCCCGAGCCTTTGATGGCTTCTAAAGCTAGATTGTGCGATTCGGCCATTTTGCGTGCCAGGGGCGAGGCCTTTGAGGGCGCCGATGTGTTGGCAGCCGCAGGCACGTCATTTGTTTGTGGAATGCTTGCTTGTGGTTGTGCGTCAGCCTCTTTGGCAGGCGCTTGCGTGTTGCCAGCCGCTGGCGTTGCGGTGCTACCGATGGTTTCTAAAAAGGGCGCAAGGGCGCTTTCGTCTTCGCCATCTTCAAGCAAAACAGCAATAGGTGTGTTAACGGCCACATTTTGCGCGCCTTCCTCAAGCAGCAAGGCGCCCACCGTGCCTTCATCAACGGCCTCAACTTCCATGGTGGCTTTGTCGGTTTCAATGTCGGCCAGCATATCGCCTGCTTCAACCGTGTCGCCCTTTTTTTTGTGCCATTTCACAAGGTTTCCCTCTTTCATCGTCGGCGAAAGAGCAGGCATCAAAATCGAGATGGGCATCGTGTTAACATCCTTTGCAAAAGATACGTTGGTTGCGGCAGCAGCAGGCAACCTTTATGTTTTGTAGCATACCTGAAGACAGGCCTCAACAACTTGTTTTGTTTGGGGCAATGCCAGTTTTTCAAGGTTTGCCGCATAAGGCATGGGCACATCCGCGCCGGTCACGCGAAGGGGGGCGGCATCCAAGTCAAAAAAAGCCTCTTCGTTCAAAACAGCTATGATCTCGGCGCCAATGCCACCAAAGGGCCAGCCCGTTTCAACGCTAACCAAGCGGTTGGTCTTTCTAACTGATGTTAAGATTGTTTGCTTGTCTAAGGGGCGCAGGGTGCGTAAATCGATAACCTCGGCTTTCACGCCTTTTTCAGCCAGCGCATCGGCGGCTTGTAGGGCGTGCACCATACCATATGAAAAGGCCACTAAGGTCACATCACTGCCCTCACGCACCACATGGGCTTTGCCGATGACGTCAACGGCCTCATCGCTGTTAGCGGCGGCTGTGTGCATATCAAACATCTCGCCATAAAGGCACTCGTGCTCTAAAAAGACCACAGGGTTCAGGTCACGAATGGCGGCTTTTAAAAGGCCTTTGGCGCTGGCTGCATCATAAGGTGCAATCACTTTAAGGCCCGGGCAGCTGGCGTACCAGTTGGCAAAGCATTGCGAATGCTGCGCGCCCACTTGAACGGCAAAGCCATTGGGGCCTCTGAAAACAATAGGGCAGGTCATCAGACCGCCTGACATATAGTGTGTTTTGGCTGCCGAGTTTATAATGTGGTCGATGCCCTGCATGGCAAAGTTAAACGTCATAAACTCAACAATGGGTTTAAGGCCACCAATGGCCGCACCCACACCAAGGCCTGCAAAACCGCTTTCGGTGATGGGGGTGTCCACCACACGCTTGGCGCCAAATTCTTGTAACAAATCGCGGCTTACCTTGTAAGCGCCTTGGTATTCGGCGACTTCTTCGCCCATTAAAAAGACGGTCTCATCGCGCCGCATTTCCTCAGCCATGGCATCACGAAGGGCATCACGTAAAGCAACTTGTGTCATTGTCCCTCTCCATCACGCAAAATATCAGTATAAAGCTCGCTTTCTGGTGGAAGGGGTGCATCCTTTGCAAAAGCCACCGCTTCTTTCACAATATCTTTCGCGCGAGTGTCGAGCGCTTTCAATTCATCTTCTGGCACCTTGTGTTCTGCCTTCAAACGCTGTTGCAACAGTGTAATGGGGTCACTGTTGGTTTTAACACCATCCACTTCCTCTTTGCTGCGATAAAGGGCCGGATCAGACATCGAATGGCCGCGGTAGCGGTATGTTGTCATCTCAAGCAAAACGGGATGTCCTTTGCGGGCCGTTTTAAGGGCGCGCTCAAAGGCCGAGATGACGGCGATAATGTCCATGCCATCCACTTTTTCACCCCAAATGCCAAAAGGCTCGCCGCGACGCCACAGATCTTCTGATCGGGCGCAGGCGCGCTTTGTGGAAGTGCCCATGCCATAGCCGTTATTTTCGATCACATAAATAACGGGCAAGTTCCAAAGACTGGCCATGTTAAACGATTCATAGACCTGGCCTTGGTTGGCGGCGCCATCGCCCATAAAAGTCAGGCAAACACCGTTATCTTCTTTGTATTTGTGTGAAAAGGCCACGCCCGTGCCCAAAGGCACCTGTGCGCCCACAATGCCATGACCGCCCAAAAAGCCTTTTTCAGGGTCAAACATGTGCATCGAGCCGCCTTTGCCTTTCGAGCTACCCTCAAAGCGGCCCGTAAGCTCGGCCATCACGCGTTTGGGATCCATACCCGTGGCCAGCATGTGGCCGTGATCACGATAGGCGGTCACAAACGTATCTTGTTCTTGTTTGGCTTCAACGGCGCCAACGGCAATAGCCTCTTGGCCAATATAAAGGTGACAAAAGCCGCCGATGTGGCCTTGGCCATAAAGTTGGCCTGCACGTTCCTCAAAACGCCGAATCAGCAGCATTTGCTCTAACAATCTTTTTAAAGTTGCCGTATTGGGCGCAACGGCTTTTTTGGCAGCCGTTTGTTGCAAGGGTTGCTGCGGCGTTGATTTTGATTTCAAAAGAGCCTCTTTCAGATGATAACGTACCATGTGCGTCTCTCTTCAGCATAAACACGTAACACCAACAATGACTTAAAAACGCCTGTAAGGCAAGACCTCTACTTGGTACGCAAGACATGGTCACAATTTTTGTGTGAGTCAATGCAAAAAGACATTATAAGACATCGCGCAGCTAAACAGTTTTTGTCTTTATTTGGTAAAAGCAAGTTTTAAGTCTTTTTTTGACTGTTGCGAACAGGCTGGTTCGTGTTTCTATGGTCGCCCTAAGAGCCAACCTGTCCAAGATTGCTGTTGTTTGTTTTCTTCAGGCTTGGAAGATGGTGTGTCTTCTTCTTGCGACTCTTTATCTTCTTCAACCACAGCAGCATCCAAGTCACTTACTTTCTTGGGTGTCTCTTGCTTCTTGGGTTCGTCAGCGGCCTCAGATTGGTCTGATGTGCTGGAAGGTTGTTGAGGCGGGTCTTCAGGTTCTTTCTCTGGCTTTGTTGTGGTTTCGTGTTTGGGCGCTGGCGTCTCTGTGGGGGCGCCCGGCATCCAACTGCTAATGTAGGCAGCTGCGGAGGCCATCATGCCTTGTTCCGCTTCGGGCTCTGCTGTGTTTGCGGCATCAATACTGGCGGATGATTGGGCTTGAGTGGTCTCTTTTGATTGGGCGCACGCTTTGGCTCTTTCAGCTCGACGTTCAAGGTTTTCGCGTTCGGCCTCGATGGCGCCTTTTATGTTTGTGCGTGCTGGTGCTTTTTTGCCGAAAACAGGCGCTATTTTGCGATAACTCGACTCTGTGGCGTTATAAAAAAGCCGTTTTCTGCGTGAATGAAGGCTATAAGCTTTTCTGACACGTTTTTTGATGGCTTTTATTTGCTCTTTGTCGATCTCAATATCAATATCAGATTTTTTGCGACTCTCTTGTTTAAGGTCTTCTTGGTCTTGTTCTAGCTTTTGAATCAAATAGGCTGTTTCTTCTGCCTTGCCTTTTTGCTCTTCTTGTTTTTGCTTCAGGTGTCTGATAGCCTTTTCTACAGATTTTAACAGCTTAGTTACTTCCTCTGCGGGTTTTTTTTTAAACCAAGACGCTGCCTGTGAGGGTGTCAGCATTGCCACACAAAAGAAAAACAAAAGGGGTCGAAAAAGGCTTGTTGTCATAGGTTAAAAATTTGATTGAAAAATGTATTCCTGTTTTTGCCAGCAAAATAAGTGCCAAGCGTCTTGCGTCAAGAAAGAGTCTTTACAAGGTGTTCAAAAGGTGCACCATCTAAGGTTAAGTACATTGCTTTAAAAAGCAGGCTTTTTCATGAATGCCGACAAGACGCCACCGTCAGATAAAGAAAAAACGTTAACGCAAAAAGATGCCACGCACAAAGAGGGTGGTCTCAAAGCGCCCCAGCGCGCACCCATTCCTTTTGAAGATCCGCTTTATTATGACGAAGCCGATTTTGAAAAAGAGCTGCGTCGCGTGGCGGACATCTGTCACACTTGTAGGCGGTGTTTTAATTTGTGTAAAAGCTTTCCAAAGCTTTTTGATGCGTTTGATACCTCTAAAACCGGCGAGGTCGACAGCTTAAGGCGTGAAGATTTTCAGCCCGCCATTGATGCCTGCACGTTGTGCGATATGTGTTTTATGGTTAAGTGCCCTTATGTGCCGCCGCATCCCTTTAATATTGACTTTCCCAAGCTGATGCTGCGCGCGCGGGCCATCGAAGCGCGCAAAAAAGGCATTGGCTTTGCAAAAAACCAGCTCACCAAAACTGACCGTAATGGCTCTTTGGGCTGTAAGGCCTCAGGCTTGGCCAACTGGGCGACCAAAACAAGCAACAAACTCACGCGGCCGATCATGGAAAAAGTGACGGGTGTGGATCAAAGGGCGGACTTGCCTCATTTTGAGAAGAAAACTTTTGATAAGGAAGCTGTGACTGCAAAGCCAAACCCCAAAGCGCCCGGGTTTGGTGAAAGGGCCGTTTTATACACGACGTGCTTTGTGAATTATCATAATGCGGCCATTGGGCAGGCAGCGCTTAAGGTTTTGGCACATAATGGCATTGATGTTGAGGTGTTTTACCCGGGATGTTGTGGCATGCCGCGCCTTGAGCAGGGATGCGTTGAAGAAGTGGCGCTTAAAGCCAAGCGTTTGTCGCAACAATTGCATGTCTTTGCCGAAAAAGGCCTGCCGATTATAACCTTGGTACCTTCATGTACGTTGATGATCACGCACGAGTGGCCCCTGCTGCACCCAAAGGATCTGGTGATTCAAAAGGTGGCAGAATCGACGCAAGATATCACTGCATTTTTGGTGGCGCTTTCAAAGCGCAAAGGACTTTCTGAAGGATTAAAGTCTGTTGAGGAAGGTGTTACGTTGCACATTCCATGTCATGCCCGTGCGCAGAACAAAGGGCGTCAGGCCGAGTTGTTGCTGCGGCATTTGCCAAATACGTCACTTAACACGCTTGAGCGTTGTTCGGGCCACGGCGGCTCATGGGGTATCTTTAAAGAGAACTTTCAAGATGCGCTTGATGTGGGCAAGCCCGTGATGCGCGGTATTGCAAAAGACAACAAGACACGCGTTGTGTCCGAGTGCCCCTTGGCGGCGGCGCATTTAAAGCAGGGCGTCGACATGCTGTCTGAGAATAAGAAGACAGGCCAGCAGACTTCTCAGCCAACAAAACAGCTTGTGTCAGGGGGTGGCACATCGTGTGCAAGCGGCACGCCTTGTCAGGGGTCATCTTGTCACACGTTTTCAAAGACGGGGCAAACGTTCGAGCATCCCATTGTGCTGATGGCGCGTGCCTGGGGCCTGTGCGCCTAACAAGCAAAGATTCTGTGCAGGCATGCTTTTTGCAGCAAGTTGCAAAAACGGCGCGTTGTTCTTTGTATGCGGTATACACTTTTAAGTCTTTTACTGTGGCTTGCGTGTTCTGCCCATTTGTTTGCTGCACAACCTTTTTATGAAAAAGCTAAAGCGCTTTATTCACAGGTTGGGAGTACGAAGCAAAATTACGAAAATCATCTTATTGAAGAGCAAAGGCGCAAAAATGCGTTGCAGGTAGACCTTGACACACTTGATGACGATGAAGAAGAAAGCGATACGGAAACAAAAACACCGGCTTCAGGCGATAAAGATGTGGCATCCATTATGGATAAGATAAGAAAAGCACGAGAAAGCGAAGAACAGGAAAAAAAGCGTGCACAACAGGAAAAAGAACGTCTTGTTGTAAAAGGAAATATTGAAAAATACCGGGTTAAAGGCAAGGAGGCAGAAGAGCTTCTAAAAGGTTTGGCACCTTGTCGCCTTAAAGAAGCAGATAGAAAGATGTGTGAAGGCGTCATGCAAGAAGCGCGGCATTTTTTGAAAATTAATCCCAAGAAAACGACAACTCATAAGCTTAAAAGTGGGGCGCGTAAGCTAAAATCTAAGGTAAGCAAAATAAGCCCTTTCAATAAGAAAAAAAGAAAGCAGAAAAAATTAAAACGCCTTCAATGGAAAGCAAAAAATAGCGATTTGTTAAAGCCTAAACCTCCCGCTCAAAAGACCAGTGCAAAAGCGCAAAAGCAAGCAAAAGAGGATACTTGGCATCAGCAAACAGCAAATCTGTGGATAGATAGCAAACAAGGTGAAGAAAAGGCAGGAACAGACAACCGGTCTAAGAAGACGGAACACGAACCAACATCAGATAAAAGCAACGCTTCAGTCAATCACAATGTATCTAAAGAGCAAACATTTGCAACAATCAAACGATCGCCACATGCACGAAAAAATCCTGCTTCAGCAGTACCTGTTGCACCACCCACAATAAAATCACCTGATGTGTCGACAAAAAAACCACCACCACCGCCGAGGAGTTCATCTCTGTCAAAACCAGCGCAGACAGAAGGCGATGATTTGCCTCTGCCACCACCACCGACGCCTGAAAATTTGGCGGAAATGGGAATAAGGGGTTGAGAAGGAAATAAAATCTGCGTAACAGCGATCGTGCCCTCAGCGTCAGTTATGTTTGCGCACGCAAGTGAAGGCGTGAGAATCATCTGAAAAAGCCAAATAAAGTATTGAATTTATCTTTGTTTTACTGATAGAATGCTTAGTATGTTGTAAATAAGGGCTTTTTTGAGTGCAAAAGGCGTCTTCCTTTTTTGATAAAACGATCCCGCTACATTTTGATCTCAGCCTGCGTCGCCTGGTGCGCGCTTTGGCTGTGGCTTTATTGCTTTATGGCGCCTATGTTGCGGCTAGCTATACCTATGTTTTTTTCACGCATTTTCGTTTTTATGGCGCCTTGCGACAGCTCAGTGCGTGGATGCCAGGCAGTCAGAATGCACAAAAAAAGCGCGTGATGCTTGTTTTTCCTTACGGCTGGTGTGGCGATGAAAACACGGCTCATTATATGCGTCGTGCCTTTGCCAAAAAAGGGGTGGATGTGATGACCTGCAACATGCATCCATCTTATAACCAAAAATCGCATAGGTGTGTTTATACAGTTGCTAGGTGGGTCAATGCTTTGTTGTATACCGAGCTTGTGCTCTTTTTACCCATAGACCTTAAGCATCCACACCGTATGGGTGGCGCATATCGCTATGTAGGCACGTGGGGCATCAATTCGCTGAAACATTTGCGTCTGGGGCAAGACTTTTACCAATACTACAACGGCTACTTGCATGGTGGCGAAGTGAATTGGGTGAAAGAGCGCCTTCAGGTTTTGGTACCGCAAGACTCTAAAGCTTTTGTGTTTGCGCCCCTGTCGGTTAACAGAACAGGTGTGAAGGCGCCTGCAACGCCCCGTAAGATCTTTTGGTGTGGTGGGGCGTGGGATAACGCACGGGGAGGGACCTACCTGCCTTTCTGGAAGAAGTTGGTTCAAAATGATCAGATTCATATTTATGGCCCCAAGCATGTGTGGCGCAGAAAGCAGTGGCGTTTTGCCCGTGGGTGCTATAAAGGTTTTCTGCCTTTTGGTCAGCCCGAGTTGTTTGTGCAAAAAATGCGTGAAGCGGGCATTGTTTTGTCACTGCATGCGCCCGAGTTTATTTTAATGAACACAACAACAAACCGTGTGATGGAAGGGGCGGCATCTGGTTGCCTTGTGATCTCGGACAAACATCCTTTTGTGATGAAGCATTTTAAAGACTCGGTTCTTTATGTCGATCAAACCAAGCAACCGCTTGAGATGTATCAGCAAATCCAGGCGCACCTTGCCTGGATTGAAAAGCATCCCGATCTTGCTAAAGAAAAAGCCTGGCGTGCGCATCAGATTTTTAACAAGCATTTTGCCATGGATCTTTTGATCGATAACCTTTTAAGGGCACACGCACAGCTTAAAGCTAAAGAGGCTAAGATCAAAACTTAGCTAACGGCAGTGTACGTTTTGGCCGAATCATTTTAAAGATCTTTACAAGACAGACAGTAAAAAGGCTGTTGGCTGTTTTGACAGCGCGCAGGGTCGCTTTGAGGCGCTGGGCCTTCTTGTGTCTTGTTTGGTTGTAATGCTTGCTTTTAAGGCACAATAAACCAAAACAATACAAAATTTTATTCTTTTTGCAAGACAGGCTTAAAGTAATTAAGTCAGATTTACAGAAAATTAAAGGCACAAATGTTTTACTGTGAAAGCTCTTAGAAAGGGAAGAATAGGTTTTGTTTAATGGTTGAAAGCATCCAACATGTTCTCTCGCGTGTTCGCAAGCCGCGTGTACAGATTACGTACGACGTTGAAATAGGCGACGCGATTGAGAAAAAAGAGCTCCCCTTTGTTGTGGGAATTATTGCAGATCTTGCAGCGAAAAGTGAAAAAAAGCAGCTTCCTTTGAAAGAGCGCAAGTTTGTTGAAATTGATCGCGATAACTTTAACAACGTGATGGAAGCTCTGTCACCACGCCTTGCGTTTTCGGTGAAAAACGTTATGGGTGCAAGCGCAGCACCTGCGGGTGATAAAAAAGAAACTCCCAAAAAAGATGCAAAAGCTGACGCCAAGAAAGATGCGAAAGCCGATGGCAAAGAGGGTGATGCCAAAGAAGCTACGGCTGAGGGTGGTGACATGCTGGGCATCGAGCTTGTCTTTTCCTCTTTTGACGACTTTACGCCCATTGAAGTGGCAAAGAAGGTTCCTGTTTTGGCTGATGCCTACGACAAGCGCGTTAAATTAAATGATCTTGTAGGGCGCGTGGACGGTAACGATGATTTTGTGGCGGGTCTGCAAACAATCATTGATGATGGCGCGCTGGCCAAAAAAGTTGCTGAAGAGGCGAAAGAAGGTGCCAATCCTGCAGAAACCGATAAAATCTTAGAGTCAGGACGCCTTTTGGCACGCGTCACCGAAGAGGAAAAAGCGCACTTAAGGCGCTTGGTACAGGTGTTTGCTGCCGAGTTAAGTCTTTTGAGTCAGCCACCTCAAGGTGATGTGTACTTCTTTGTTTTGCAGCGTGTGGCGGCTTTTGACAAGCAGCTTTCGTTGCAGCTAGATGAAATCTTGCATCATCCCGATTTTCAGGCCCTTGAGGGCAGCTGGCGTGGCTTGCACTACCTTGTATCAAAAACAGAAACAAGCACGCGTCTTAAGCTGCGCTTTCTGCAAATTTCGTACAAAGAGTTTGGCGATGACTTGCAAAAGGCTGTTGAGTTTGATCAAAGTCGCCTGTTCAAGAAGGTCTATGAGGAAGAATATGGCACCTTTGGCGGCCACCCTTACTCATGCTTGGTTCTGGACTTTGCATTCGAGCGTACCGCCAAAGACATGGATGTCTTGGCTAAGTTTGCAGGTGTGGCGGCTGCAGCCCATGCGCCAGCCTTGATTCCAGCGCATCCGTCGTTGTTTGGTTTAGAATCTTTCCGCGATGTGTGCACGCCCCGTGACATGGCCAAGATTTTTGAAAGCTCTGAGTTTATTAAATGGAACAGTTTTAGAGATAGCCCAGATTCACGCTATACAACCTTTGTGTTGCCGCGCGTTTTGATGCGTCCGCCTTATGGTAAAAGCTCGTGGCCTATTGACGAGTTCGACTATGAAGAACAAGTTGATGGCGCAACCAACGAAAAATTCTGCTGGGGTAATCCGGCGTTTGTGTTGGCCGAGCGCATTACAAAAGCCTTTGCGCTTCACAGCTGGACCGCGGCGATCCGCGGTGTTGAAGGCGGCGGCCTGGTAGAAGATTTGCCGGCTTACACCTTTAAAACCAACAGCGGTGATACCGAGCTTAAGTGCCCAACCGAGGTGATCATCACAGACCGGCGTGAAAAAGAGCTAAGCGACTTGGGTTTTTTAGCCTTATGCCACTGTAAAGGCACAGACTATGCGGCTTTCTTTGGTGGACAATCCGTTCAAAAGCCCAAAAAATACAATACAGATGATGCCAATGCCAACGCATTGATTTCAGCGCGTCTGCCTTATGTTTTGAATGCCTCACGCTTTGCGCACTATGTCAAATCGATTATGCGTGATAAGGTGGGCAGCTTTATGGAGCGCGCCGATGTGCAGCGTTATCTTCAAACCTGGCTTGCGCAATATGTGTTGCTATCAGATATGGCCGACCAAAACGCCAAATCCAAATACCCCCTAAGAGAGGGTAAAGTGGTGGTGGTTGATGAGCCTGGCAAGCCTGGATCATACAAAGCTGTTTTGTTCTTACGCCCGCACTTTCAACTTGAAGAGCTAACGGTATCGCTGCGCCTTGTGGCCAAGATACCCGAGTCTGTTGGTTAGGAGGTGAGTTGTGGAGCAAGGTGCTTTAGAAAAGTTTCTTGACAATGCCCGCGGACGTTTTGATAAATACGTTCGCGAAATTGTTGAGGGAGAAAAGGAAGCGCTGCCCAAGGTGATGTTTAAGGTCACTGTGGACGGCAAAGTCAAAACCGAATCATCTATTGAAAAGTTCAAGGAGCATGCGGAAGCGTTTTATTACTTTCTACCCATGCGTCGTGGATCAGATGGTGTATCGAGTAAAAAAATTCTTCAAGGTGGCTCAGGCCTTCTTTATGCAAACGCTGATGCGCTTGTTAAGCTTGAATACACAACGATTACCTTTAAAGGGTTTATTTTTGAGCTTCAGATTGTTGAAACGCAAAACGTTAACGACGTGGCATCAGAGCGTAAGATTTTTACTTTAAAGGATTGCGAGATTATTGCGCACCCAGAAAAATTAGGGGAAAGCACGATGCTTGTAGCCTTTGAATACAATAAGTTTGAGACCAAAAACACAAAAGCTGATCCAGAAACGGGTAACGCTGGTGGTGCAAAAGATGCTGTGGAGTATGATTTTGCTAAAGGGTCGGCTGGATGATGATGTGTGTTAGGGGTTGATGGTGTTAAAGGAGATGTATTGTGGATTTTGAGAAGATTGTTGCCTTAGAAGATCAGGTCGAATCTATTTTCGATAGCTCGGTTAAATCAGCAACGACAGGGCCACGCACGGGTTTCCCCCCTTATGTTTTTAACATAAATATGGATAAAAAAGACCTGACAAGCTCAGACCTTGAGGGCTACGAGATTTTTGGGCGTTCATTTTACTTTCATATGCCAGTTAGCAGAACTTCTGCCGGGCCAAGCGCAGGTAAAACAATTAAAGGTGGCGTTGTGGTAGTCTATGTAGATGCGCGTGATCTTTTAGAGGTTGAGTATACAACAATGTTTGTGAAGGGTCGTCTTTTTGATCTTGCGGTGATTGATCCCCACAATGTGAACGACACCAAGTCAACAAGAAAAGGTTTTGTGTATAAGGGATGCTCGTTTGTCACACACCCCATACCGTTTACAGACAACTGTAAAGCTATTGTGTGCGAGTATGAAGCGGTTCAGGCACAAAGTGGCCTGATTGATCCGAAAACGGGCGATCCTGAAGGCAACACAGACGTTATTGGTAGCTTTAGCTTTTCTGAAGGCGGTGTGACCAAGTAAATGGCAAGGAGCATAAACGGTGGGGGTGCGGGCACTTTTATCACAACGTTTAGGGCGCGAAGGCGCAACCTATGACAGGTCAGGTTCTTTTGCCCTTGTTGAAAAGGTTCTGTGGATCAAGATCGACATCAAGGGGCTTGAGCTGCATGATGTGATTCGCATCGAAGGGGACGAGGAACTCTCGACCCCTTTTTTGTTTACACTGCTTGTGCGGCAAGAAGCCGACAAAAAGATTCCCAAAGATATCTTAGGCACACCGGCGTCACTTGCCTTTTTGGGCGCCAAGGGTAACCCGCCTAAGCCAGATAAGCCGCGGCGCTTTTTTCATGGCTTTGTATCTGATATGCGCGAGCTTACGCAGCCGGCCAGTGATAAAGATAACGGCAAGCGTTATAAGATCTTGCAGGTTGAGCTGCGGCCACATTTTTGGTTTTTGAAAAATACGCGCGACAGCCTCATTTTTCAAAATGAGACAGCTTTTGATATCGCAAAGAAGCTGCTTAAAGAGTACGACGTTAAAGTCAAGGATGCCACAAAAAGCGCTTACACCACAAAGCGTCTTTTTTGTGTGCAGTATAAAGAAAGCTATTTTGATTTTATCTCGCGTCTTTTAGAGGAAGAAGGCATTGGGTATTATTTTGCCCACGGCGAAAAAGAGCACACCATGGTGCTTTTTGATAAAAATGATCAAGGAGAATCGGCCAAAACGCCCTTTGTTTACAAAGAGGCTTCTGCGCATTTAGAAAAAACAGATCCCGATGTGTTGTGGTCTTTTGAAAAACGCACGCAGCCGGTGGCGACAGAGGTGGCGCTGAATGATTACGCAGCCGACAAACCTACCCAAAAGCTGATGACGCCACGGCCGGGCAAAAAAAGCAAGCTGCTTGCTTTCAAACATGCGCTGAAACATTACATACACACGGCGTTTTTTTGCGAGGAAAAACGTGGCAAAACCCTTGCAGAAAACCGCATTCAATCGCTTGAGTGGCCCGCCGTTTTGATGTATGGCCGCAGCACGTGTTTAGAGTCGTCACCGGGCACCATTATCGAAACGCAAAAATGTCCTGACAAGGCACTGAATGCAAAATATCTTGTGGTGCGCGCGCGGCACAGTTACGGTGTGGTGGGTGAGGATGTCTTGCAAGGCAATATGTTCACAGCTTTGCCCATGGATGTGCCGTACCGAGCACCCTTACAGCGTGAGCGTCCCAAAGCAGAAGGCCCTTTAACAGCCACCGTCACGGGGCCAGAAAAAGAAGAGATTTGGTGTGATGAATTTGGCCGCATCAAAATCAAATTTCATTGGGACCAGAACGAAAAAAATGACGATACAACCTCGTGTTGGGTGCGTGTTTTAACCTCGGTTGCCGGCAATGGCTGGGGCAGCTTTGTGTTGCCGCGCGTGGGTCAAGAAGTTTTGGTGCACTTTGAAGAGGGCGATATCGAGCGCCCCATTGTGATTGGTTGCTTGTATAACGGGGATAACAAGCCGCCCTATGACACAAAAACCAAAACCATGAGCAGTTTTAAGACGCGCTCGACCAAAAAAGGTGAAAAAAGCACGAAAGATAACTTTAACGAGTTGCGCTTTAACGATGCCAAAGGCGAAGAAGAGATCTTTTTGCAGGCCGAAAAAGATACCGTCACCCTGATTAAGAACAAGAAAACCGTTACCATTGAGGATAGCAACTTTGAAACAACCCTTGTCTCGGGCGACAGAAAAACCATTTTGAAAGCCGATAAAACAAAGGACAAAAAAGAAGGCACAGGACACGACAGCCTCACGCTTGAAAAGGGCAACCGCACCATTGAGCTCAAAAAAGGCCACTTAAGTACAACCCTTGGTGAGGGGAATGAGACTTTCAAGATTACCAAAGGCGATCAAACGTTTACCATTGATGCGGGCAGTCAAACAATCACCATTGGTAAAAACCGCACCACAGAGGTTAAAAAAGACGACAAATTAACCATTAAGGGTGGTTGGACAATTAAGGTGGATGGTGAACTAAAGTGCACCGCCACAAAAGGCATCTCTTTTAAAACAGATAAAGAATTTAAGGTTGACTGCAAAGATTTTACAGTCAAAGCCAGCAAGTCTGCCACAATCAAGGCAAGTGCCTCACTTGATCTTTCAAGCTCGGGCGCAACACTCAAGGGGTCAAAAGCAACCGTTCAAGGTTCGGGACCTGTGACCATCAAAGGAGCCACAGTCAATCTAAACTAGGGGAGGTTTAGCAATGAGTTTTGTAAAAGGCCTGAAAACAGCGATGCATGCAGCAAAAGCCTTGCATGGCGCCGAATCGGGTGCAGAATTCTTCACAGAAGGCAGCGACAGCTTTCAAGAGAGTTTAGAGCATGTGAAGGATGTGGCCGAGGGTATGGAAGATGTTAAGAAAATCAAAGAGCACGCCCCCAACATAAATTTGGGTGGCGCTGGCGCAAAAGAAAGTGAGAGCGGAGCGGATGCATCGGTTGAAAAACCCAAAGCACCGCAAGCGCCAAACGCTGAATCTGCTGCGCCCCAAAAGAGTGTAGAAGAAGATCAAGAAGAGGGCGCTGTTGATGGCCCTTTTGAAGAGTATGAGGAGGGTCGCCTTAAGCGCGTGTCGTGCTATAAAGATGGTCTGCTTGATGGCGAGACGCGTCTTTATGATGAGGAAGGGCATCTGTCGCAGAAGATGTCTTACTGCAAGGGTCGCCTTGATGGCTTGTGCGAGTTTTTTGAAGACGGCCGCCTGTCTTTTCATGGATTTTACAAAGAGGGTTTGCAAGAAGGTGCGTCTATTTTTTACAACGACAACGGCTTGCCTTCGATGCGTGCCTCTTACAAAGCAGGCAAGTTAGACGGCGTCTATCTTATTTATGACGAAAAAGGCCTGCTGCAGCAGGTTTTGCTGTATAAAAATGATTTAAAGCATGGCCTGTCAACGGTTTATTATGCGTCAGGGTATGTGTTGCAAGAGATTACCTATGATCAGGGGCTTGAAGAAGGACAGGTTTTTCAGTACTACGATGGTGGCCCCACAATGTCGGTGGCAACCTATAGCCAGGGTGTTCTGCTTGAAGGTCCCACCCATTACGACAAAAAAGGTAACGAGATGAAAGCAGAGGAAGCATAAATGGGCTCGCAGGTTCTGACGTTGGGCACGATGCTGTCGTGCACGCAATCGTTGATCCCGAAAATGCCAACGCCTTTGGGTGTTTTACCGTTGCCGCGCACGTTTACTGCCAAAAGGCCAACGGCGATCAAAATTGATATGATTCCTTTTGTGAATATTGTGCCTTTTGGGATGTGCAAGTCCCCCACCAATCCAATGGTGATTGCGGCGAAGGCGGCAAGTTTGGGTGCCATTAATTTTGCGCCTTGCATACCGGCGCCCATGGGGCCTTGGAAAAAATTTAGTAAAACGGTGAAGGCGATGAAAACGAACGTCTTAACAATGGACTCGTGCTTAAACTGCATGTGGAATGGCAAGATCACCCCTGTGGCCCCACCGCAGCCCACTGTTTTGGCAGGATAGCCTACTGATCAGGGTGCGGCCTTTGAAAAAAGGCGGTAAAAATTTTGCGTTGTTTGTGTTGCAACCGCTTGCAGTGACAGATCTTTTAAATCGGCCAGCTTGCGCGCCGTGTGTTGCACAAAGGCAGGCTCGTTGGTTTTGCCACGCAAAGGATGCGGCGCCAGGTAAGGTGCATCGGTTTCAACCAAAACGCGATCAAGGGGGGCAAACTGTGCGATGTCTTGCAGCTCTTTGGCGTTTTTAAAGGTAAGAATGCCTGAAAAAGAAAGGTAAAAACCCAAATCCAAACAAGCTGACGCAAACGCCTTGGTGCCCGAAAAACAGTGCATCACGCAGCGCGTGCCTTGAAGGGCCGCCTCTTTGAGAACAGAAAGGGTGGCCTCTTCGGCAGCGCGTGAGTGAATCACAAGCGGAAGATTGGCCTTATGACCAGCTTCGATGTGTTGCCACAGCATGGCCTCTTGGTGCGCGGCATCAAAGGGTTTATGAAAAAAATCAAGACCGGTTTCACCCAAACCCACCACTTTGGGATGTTTGGCTTTTTCAAGCAACAGTTCTTTTAAGCCTTTGGCTGCAACATCTTTGGTATCACAGGGGTGAACACCCACTGTTGCATAAACGGGTGGATATTTTTCTGCAATCGCAAGAATGGGGTCCCAGCTTTTAAGCGTTGTGCCAATGGACATAATGGTTTTCACGCCGGCCTGTTGGGCCTTTGTTAAAACGTCATTGTGGCGGCCCTTAAAGGCATCAAAATTAAGGTGTGCGTGTGAGTCAACCAAAGGGCCATCAAAAGGGACAAGGTGTTGATCGGCAAGCGCCGGGGAGACATCGTTCATGCCCTAACTATAGCTGCGCACCAAGCTTCCTGCAAGCAAAGACCAGCCATCGGTCAGCACAAAAAAGATCACCTTAAACGGCAGCGATAGCATCATCGGCGGCAGCATCATCATGCCCATGGACATCACAATCGAGGCCACCACCAAATCAATGATCAAAAAAGGGATAAAGATTAAAAAGCCAATTTCAAAGGCGCGTTTCAGTTCAGAGACCATAAAAGCGGGAATCAACACACGCCAGGGAACCTCTT
>JBAJNL010000004.1:0-45978 GCA_036881885.1 Holosporaceae bacterium | reverse complement strand
TACCGGATCAGTGACCCCGAGCGCTTTTACAAAACAGTGCGCCATGAAGAGGGTGCGCAGCTGCGTTTGACCGCGTTGGTTTCTGGTATTTTAAGAAGTACGTTGGGTAAAAAAGCGCTCATCGATCTTCTCTCATCCAAGCGTTCAGACATCATGGAGCAAATTTCAAAACGTTCGAATACAGCCATGTTGCCCTTGGGGATCGAGGTGATTGATGTGCGTATTCGTCGAGCTGACTTGCCACCGGCGAACAGCCTGGCTATTTTCTCTCGCATGATTAGCGAGCGCCATAAAGAAGCGCGCGAAATTCGTGCCCACGGACAAGAAAGGCAGCAGGTGATCAAGTCGAACGCCAACCTTGAGGGTGAGCTGATTTTATCTGAGGCGATTCAAAAGGCCGGCGCGATTCGGGGCGAGGGTATGCAGAAAGCGCAGGCAATTTTCAGAGAGGCGTACGTGCAAGATCCTGACTTTGCAGCCTTTTACCAATCTCTTGAGGCGTACAAAGAGGCGTTGTCAAACAAAACACGCTATGTCTTGACACCAGAACAGTCGTTCTTAAGATTTTTTCAAAACACGCCCTCTAAAGTAAAGAAGTCCTAGGATTAAAGAGTCTCGTATGAAGTATGTTTTAAGTCGCCTTGTGTGCTTTTGTCTTTGCGTGCAAAGCGTAAGCTCGCCGTTGTGGGCTTTTCCTGTGATGCAGCCCGCGCAGATGGTTCCCCATCAAAAAGCTGCCACGACGCACAAAACGGCTGCATCTAAAGGTGCATCAAATCTACAAGGCCTTATTTCTGCAGAGACGCCCAAAAAAGATGACGCAAAGGGTGAGGGCAAAAGTTCTGCCTTTTCGCTTGATGAGGGTTTTGCGCCCATTGTCGAGCCTTTGCTGCCAGCTGTTGTGAATGTGTCGGTCATTAAAAAAATGACGACTTATAGCCTTGATATTGGCCCGCAAGCCAAAGGCGGCACACCGCAAGATCTTTTTCGTTTTAGGGACTTTTTAGAGCAGTTTGACTTGGCGCCGAAAAAGCGTCGTGTGCCTGTAAGTGCTGGCACGGGTTTTATTATTGACCCCAAGGGGTATCTTGTGACCAACGCCCATGTTGTGGAAGGCGCTGATGAGGTGATTGTCACCCTTGCTGATCAACGTGAGATGAAGGCGAAGGTGATCGGTCTTGATCCGCGATCGGATTTGGCCCTTTTAAAAATTTCTGATAGTGCGCCGTTGCCGTATGTGCGTTTTGGCGATGCCTCGAAGGTGCGTGTGGGGCACTGGGCCATTGCCATTGGTAATGCGCTGGGGCTTGGTGGTACCGTCACGGTGGGTGTGATTTCGCATGTGGGGCGCAGCTTTATGATGCAGCCAACACACGTGGGAGGTTTTCTTCAGACCGATGCCTCCATCAACCTTGGCAACTCAGGCGGCCCGCTTTTCAACCACAAGGGTGAGGTTATTGGTATCAATATGATGATCGCCTCGCCAACGGGTGGCAATATCGGTATTGGTTTTGCAATTCCATCCGATGTGGCACAGTTTGTGATCGAGCAGTTGCGTCAGTACGGCTATGTCAAGCGCGGTTGGCTGGGCATTCATGTGCAAGACATTAACCAAGATATCGCCAAAAGCCTGCAGCTTAAGGGCCCCAAAGGTGCGCTGGTTGCTAATGTGCTAAAAGATGGGCCGGCCAGCAAAGGCGGCGTCAAGCAGGGTGACTTGATTTTAAAGATTAATGGTGTCGCTATTAAAGGTGCGGCGCAAACCACCAAGGTGGTCAGCAAGCTGCATATTGGCTCGCGTGTGCCGATTGAGGTGTGGCGTCGTGATGCGCGCTCGGGCAACTATGGTGTCAAAGTTTTGTACATCACGATTGGTGAAAGCGATGATGCGGCCGCCAAAGACACCAAAAAAACCAAGGCTAAGCCAAAGGATACGGGCAAACTTGTGTATGGCCTGACCTTGCAAGCGTTGAATGATCAATCGCGTCAGCGTTATCACATTGATAGCAATGTCACCGGTGCTCTCATTTTGAAGGTGCATCCCGAATCACGGGCAAGCGAGTTCTTTAAAGGCGGTGACGTTTTGGTTGAGGTGGATCAAGAGCCGGTGAAATCGCCCGAGCATGCGCAATCTCTTTTAGACGAGGTTTCCAAAAAGGGCCAAAAAACGGTTCTGTGTTTGGGTTTGCGGCAGGGTATCCACTTCTTTGCACCACTTAACCTTGATGATGATGTGACCAAGTCAAAAGAAAAGTCCTAAAAAGCGCCTTGATTTCTTGGTTGCCATCACCGTGAAGGGGCGCCGTATGCGCGCCGCCATTGCGAACGGCCACACCCCCCCTGTCATCAAGAAGGTTTTAGCCCCGCGCGATCCACTTGCCGCGCACCTAAAGTTGGCTAAGACACACTGGATTGCCGCGTCGCCCTAAAGGGGCTCCTCGCAATGATAAACTAGATCGTCATCGCGAAGGCAAACGTTCTTGCTGTTTGTAGGTTGTCTTGTTTTAGGCGCTGTGGGGCGTGTCTTTGGCCAGTTTGGCTTTGATCTCAAACAGTGTGAAGCGCTTTTTTTTCAGGGCTTGAATCTTTTTAATGCGATCAATCACCGACGGTGCATAAAGCGCATACTGTGAGGCGGTCACGCCCACGGGGGCAAGCAGGCCCTCTTTGGTCCAGTGACGAATGGTTGGAATCGTCTCGCCAGCAGCTTTGGCCACCGGGCCAATTTTAAGTAGTTTGTCTTTTGGTGTTGCAAGAGGCGCGCTCTTTTTCGCAGTGCGTGTTGCAGCGCGATGGAGCGGCTCATCATTTGAAGGTGCTAAAGAGGGGGTGACGTGTTGAACACTGTTTTGAGCAGAAGGGGGCGCGGCCTGTAGCGCTTCTTGTGTTCGTAAAAGTGCGGGGTGTTTTTTTTGTAAAATAAGGTGCATTGCGTCACAAAAGGCATCAAGCAAAGCCTCTTTGGGACCTTTGACATGCTCGTCCAAAAGGATCAATGGATAGCCGTTTGAGAGCAACACAAACTGAGACGCTAAAACGGCCAGGCGACGCTGGGCTGTTTGAAAAGGGTGGATCATCATCAGCGCATACAGCGTTTCGGCCGCCAAGTGAACCGGGTGCATGGCCGCGCCCGAAAACCAGCTAAAAAACTGCTCTAATAAAGAGCAAATTTCAGAAGGCGCCACAAGCTTAATGTCGCAAGTTGTTTGCGGTGTTTGTTGGCGCCAACGCAGCTCAAGCGCTTCTTCTTGGTGCACAAACGTGTACAGCGTTTTTAAAAGGTCCACTGAGAACGTTTTTTTGTCTTTTTGTGCGCGCACAATCATCCAAAACAGCGCATTGCGATACCCGTAAGAGGCAAATGAATCTTTGGTGGAAGCCCCTTCGGGCAAGGTGCCCTGATGATAAAGGGCGGATGCGACAGGGTGTGTGATGGCTTTCTCTTCACGAGCGGCATCTTCCATAAGTGACGACAAGCAAAGGGGCATCCACAAAGGATGCGATTTTCCAAAACGGCCAAAAGTGGTTAAAAGAGGTGTGAAGCGTTGCCAATCCATAGTACAAAACCTAACGTTTAACCCAATGCTTGGCAAGCCACTTAAAACTTGCTGTTTTTCAGTGGGGTCAAGGGGTTGTGGCAGAAGCGTTAGTTAGCTGTTACGGGGGCTGCTGTGTAAAGAGGCGAGCCGCTGCCCTGTTGCCACAAGGATTCAGAGACAAACGGATCGGCACGATATATGTCTTCAAGCTCAAGCAAAGGCGCAATGGGGTTTTCTTTGGTGGGGTTATAGGGAAACAAAAGAGCGTGCAGGCCCTTTTTTTGTAAATCAACTGCAGCATACGATAGTAGCTGCTGTTGCACGTCAGGCGATCCTTTGGGCATATAGGCGCCGGCGACTTTGTGCGGATCACAAAAAACCAGCAAGTGCCCAACATTTTCGTCTTGGCGTTCATAAGATGTATATAAAAGGCAAAAAACAGGCAGGGGTTCAAGCAAGGTGTGTGCGCTGTGTGGTGGCAAGTTAAAGGCGCTGGTCATGGACTCAAAAAAACTGTGATGCGCCTGCTGTTTAACGGCTTTGGGTGTTGCAGGGTCTAAGACAGAAAGATGAAGCGTCTTATCCGTTTTGCAAAGCGATGGTTCCAAATTTTCTTGTAAGGGTAGATAAAAAGTGCGCCTTAGGGTTTCGGCGTGCACGGCTTTGTCAGTGCGCTTTAATGTTGCGATCTGCAAAAACGTTGTTTGGCTTTCACCGGGTGGTGCGGCAAAAAAAGAGTGTGCAATACGCTTGTCCCCATCGGTCAACGGTTCTTCTGTGCGTTGAAAGCACATATTGAAATAGGGTAAATGGGTTGGCGCTTTAAAACAATGCATCGTGTCTGTAAGGTGTTGCTGGTATCCTTTGGTGCGCTGTGCTAAAAGATTCCACATGGCTTCAAGATTATCTTTAAGCAAGCGGTTGATGGGGGTCTTAGGCTGCATGGTCTTCCTCGGGTGGTGTGGCGCTTGGAACAAAAAACGAGAGTGTTAACAGCAGCAGGCCCAAAAAGCAAAAATAGGCGGGCATGACATAAAGGGTATCGTTGTGCAAAACACCCATCAGTGATGTGGTGGCCGTGATGACAAGGTAGTAAAAGCAGACAAAAAGCGCCGTTGCGGCACCGGCCACACGCACGTAATCTTCAAGCCCCAGCGCAAGGCAGTTGGCAATGGTCAGGCCTCGTCCAAAAGCCAAAACGGCCATGGCTGCCAAGGTTAAAAACAGCTGATACGCCATGGTTTGTGCTGTTTGCCATAAAAACAGAGTGCCAAACGAGAAAAGAACAGTGCCCACCGTCATCATGTAAAGGCCGCGCTTTAAAATAAACGAGGCATCAAAAAAGTGATGTAAATATCTTGAGGTATAGCTGCCAGCGGCCGTCATTGTTGCCAGCAGCGTAAAGCACAGGCCGTAAGAAAGTGGCGACACCCCAAGCATATTAATCAAATAAAAGGGCCCCTCGGTGTTAAAGCTGAAAAAGAGGCCGTTCGACAGCCCCACCGCTGCACCACACACCAAAACTTTGGGGTCTTTGTACATACGCTTTAAAAGGCGTTTTGTAGCCGGTGGCGTGCGCTTTTCTTTGGGGTGTGTTTCGGGCATTTTGGTGACCAGCAATGCGACCATCATGGTGCCCCACAGCATCAGCACAAAAAAGATCAAGCGCCATCCCAGTGTTTGGTCAATCAACCCACCAACGGTGGGGCCAACAGCGGGCGCAATGGCTAGCAACGTGCCCACTGTTGAAAAAACCTGGCGGCGGCGTTTGCCCTGAAAGATGTCATTGCAAATGGCTTGACCTAAAACGGTGCCAACACTGGCGCCCAAGGCCTGTATCAGGCGCATACACAAAAGAATGCCAATAGAGGGGGCAAAAAAGCATCCCGCACAGCCCAGTGTGTAAAGCAAAAAACCGCCCAAAAGTGATGATTTGCGACCCGAATAGTCAGACAGTGTGCCCCAAAAAATGGTGCCAACAGCTGTGCCAAACAGGTAAATGGCAAAGGTTTGTGCTGTCAAAGTGCCGCTGGCTTCAAACGCGCGCGCGATGTGCGGCAAAGCCGGCGAGTACATGGTTTCAGAAAAAAGGGGCAAGCCCGCAACCATGGCAATCAGCCAAACAGGTGGCGCGTCAAGGGCAGGCTTAAAATAGCGCTTTAAAAAACGGGTCACCCCCGGGGGAACACCTGCTTGCACAACATTTGTTTCTTTCTTTACCTTGTCCTACTCAATCACACACACATGCAAAACTCAATTGCAAGAAAAAATATTTTAATATGACAGTTTTTAAAAAAAGGTCACTTTTTATAGTGTCATCTTTTCGATGACATTTGCCGGACTTTGCTCTTTTAGTTTATCCGAACAATATTGCCTTCAAGGTCAGCTCATTTGTTGGTGTTGTGAAGCATCATTTTGGCTGTTGTCGCGCATAACTACTTGGTTTCTCTTATCATCGCAAAGGATGAGCCTGGCAACCACTTTCATTTTTTTTCCTTCTAAGTATGCGCAAGACATTCTCCACCATCTGCAAATTTAGCAAATTTTTAAGCAAAATCAAGCAAATAGATGTCCTCGTTATCGCGAAGGCTTTAGCCCAGCGAGATCCCCAGAGCAGATTGCGCTAAAGGTTGCCACAAGGTATTGACAAAACAACACTAAATACTAATGATCTATTTGATATAATGTGAATAGTTGTCATGCCTATGAAAAACACCATATTTTACACATGCCTTCTGCTGTGTCTTGGCAGCATGCCGCTTTGGGCGCCTAAGAAGGAAGACCAAACGCAAGAAAGCCCCAAGCTTGTGGCGGCAGCGGCAAACCCCAGCGCATCGCAAACCGCAACATCTGCTGTGGCCAAATCTGTACCACGCAAGGCGATGATGCCGCCCTCTGAACCATTTTGTTTAGACGCTGAGACTTGCAAAATACTGCAATCAACGGTGCCCGCAGACGCCGAGGCAAAAGAGGATCTTTTAGCAGACGCTGCACGTGCTGTTGCGTTGTATGTATCCGATCTTACCTTTTTATCTGGTGACACAAAAAAGTTAATGGCGCTCTTTGCGAATGTGCGTTCTTTTGAGATGTCCCCCTATATTGGCGAATGCTTGTCAGACGCCGAGCAACTTGAATCTGTGTTTGGGCAACTGAAGAACCTTCGAAAGTTGAGTTGTGAGAGCTTGTTGACCTTAGACGGCAGTGATCCAGCGCAGGTTAATCTTTTTGCGCGCATTGTGAAAAACAATCCTCGGATCGAAGATTTCCAATGTGCGAGTGCTGTCACTGAGGAGGTTGTGCGCATGCTAGGCCGTTTGCCCTTGCGCGAATTACATATGGTAGACTGTGGGATCGATGATGCCAAATTCGAGCTTTTTCCTTTCGACACGCTAGAATTATTAGTGTTGCGGGGTGTGAACAGCACACTTAGCAAACTGCCACCTTTACAGAATTCAGGCTTGTATGGGTTTTCTTTGTACAGCGGAAATGGTTCTAATGACACATGGTATCTGGTCATTTGTTCGATGCAACACCTTGTGAAACTTTTAAAACGGGAACCACAGATGAGAGAGTTGAATCTTAACGCAAATCTTAACTCAGACACGATGTTTCAAAAATTGTACGATGTCTTTGGCGATAAAGTCTTGTTTTATCCTAAGACTTAGTTGCCTCCTTTGCTAAAGTGATGAAGAGTCAAAAGTCCCTTGTTCTCCTTATAATCCATGGCTGTTCGCGGTGATGCGGTTGCTTGTTATTTTCTGTTGCAGTGGGTTATGGGAAAGAAAAGTTTTTGATACGCTGAGAGCTTCAGTTGTTTGTGAGAAGGGCCTTTTATGTTGCAGCCACGCTTGCTTTTGGCGTCAGCGTCCCCCAGGCGACAAGATCTTTTAAAGATCATTGTCAAAGCGCCTTTTGGTGTTGAGCCGCAAGATGTTGATGAAACACCGCTTGCAGCAGAAAAGCCGCAGGCCTATGTGAAGCGGGTTACCAGGCTGAAAGCCGAGCAGGCATTGCACAACAATCCAGACGCTTTGTCGCTTGTGGCCGATACCATCGTGGTGAAGGGGCAAAAAATGTTGCGCAAGGCCCAAAGCGCGGATGAGGCCAAAGCACAAATGAAAGCGCTGTCAGGACGCCGCCATCAAGTGCTGACTGCTGTGGCGCTGATCAGACAGCCCAAGCAGGGTGCAGCGCCAGTGGTGACGCAACGCGTGGCGAAAGCGCTTGTGAAGGTGAAAAGCCTGTCAAAGGCCGAGATCCAGGCTTTTGTTGAAAGCGAGCAGTGGAAAGGTGTGGCGGTTTATCGTCTGCAGGGTTTGTTTGGGGCGTTTGTGCCCTGGATGCAGGGACATGTCTCGACCGTTTTGGGCTTACCTCTTTTTGAGACACGGCAAATGCTTTTGACCGCTGCCCCCGCTTTGCTGCACTAAGAGAGCAATGACTGCCATCGTGAACGCTTTAGCCCCCATCGTCATCGCGAAGATGCGAAGCATCCCGCGCGATCCACTTGCTACGAATGACAGAGGTTAAGGCACAGATGGATTGCCGCGTCGGAAACCTCGTTTCCTCCTCGCAATGACATGATTGTGACGTCTGTCCTTTTTGTGACCGTGTTCTTTTAATCTTACTTATTTCAGGTGCGCGAAGGGCATTCTCCCCCATTCGCAAGTTTAGCAAATTTTAAACAAAATCAAGCAAATAGATGTCAACGTCATCGCGAAGGCTTTAGCCCCGCGCGATTCACTTAGCAGGCACAACAAGCAGGTATCAGCACACCACGAGAGGACTGCTTAAAAAAGGGGTGGTGCTTGGGGGGTTAAAAACACCGCTTTTTAACGTGTAAAAAGCATTGCGCATAAGGCCTTTTAACGCTAACGGGCGAGTGCGTTGCGTTTGACCTTTTCTAGTTTGCGCAAAGCCATTCCTTTGCGAAGAGGAGACAGGTAATCAATGGTCAGCACGCCATCTAAATGGTCGATTTCATGTTGAATACAGCGGCTTAAATACCCATCTGCCGTTTTTTCGTGCGTTTGCCCCTTGGTGTCTAAAAAACGCACACGTATTGTGGCGGGCCGTTTGACCGGCACGCTAAGCAAAGGCACAGAGAAGCAGTTTTCAGACAGCACCTCTTCCTCGGGTGAGCGTTCTATGATTTCAGGGTTAATCATGACGCAAAACCGCGTGGCATCGTCACCAGCGATCTCATGAGGCATTTGGTGAGGCGGATCTGAAAACTCACCAAGAGACGCCTTAAAAGAGCCTAAATCATACACAACAATGCGTTTTAAAATATTAACCTGTGGAGCTGCCAGGCCGTGTCCTTCTAGATGTTTAAGGGTTTCGACCATGTCTTGCGCATGTGTGCGCACCGTGTCATCAACTAAAGGAACAGCAGCCGACTTGCGGCGCAAACGCGGGTCAGGTTCCTCAAGAACGTTTAAAAGAGCCACAGCACACCTTTCGATAAGATTTTCGTTTCCAGAAATTCCAGCATATCAAACCTGTTTTTGTCAATGTAAGCGCTTTGCTTTTGGTGAAAGGCGTGCTAAAGTGGAGTTTCCTTGCCGGCGTCGAGCTGCCGGCTGTTTTAACCCGAAAGGAGCTTTGTGTCAAATTTATCCATTAAGTACGAACTGGTGCTGCTGATCAGGCAAGATGTCTCGACAGCGCACGTTAACGATTTACAAGAAACGTTCAAAGAAGTCATTGCTAAAAACCAAGGCCATGTGCGTTATGCCGAATATTGTGGCCTGCTTAGTTTGGCATACCCCATTCAGCGCAATAAAAAAGCGCACTTTTTGTTGTTTCATTTCGAAGCGCCCGGTGGTTCGCTGGCTGATCTTGAGCACAAAGCGCGTCTGTCTCCAGATGTTTTGCGCTTTTTAAAAATTAAGGTCGATGATTTTGGTACGACTCCCTCTGTGCTGGCGCAATCACACTTGCAGCGTGAGCAATTTGGTAAAGTGCAAACACGGGGCGGCATGCGCCCAGGCGTTAAGCGTGATGTTGCGTTGGCCGCACCAACCATGTCAAAGGCCGTGCCTGCAGATAATAAGGCCGCCGATAGCTCGCAAGATGTTGTCGCCAAACAAGGAGAGTCCTGATGAGTTTTACAGATGCACAAAAAGGGTCGACTGCACGTGGGACCACAGAGACCACATCACAAACGGCGCCCAACAAAACGGATGCACCCACCGAGAAAAAAGGCTTTATCAAAAGCAAGGGTTTTTTTCGGCGTTTGCGTGTATGCCCCTTTGCAGGTGATGAAACGCCTATTGACTATAAAAACGTTAAACTTTTAAGGCAGTTTATTACAGAGCGTGGCAAGATTATGCCGCGGCGTTTGACATTTGTGAGTGCTAAAAGACAGCGTGAGCTGTCGCGGGCTATCAAGCGTGCGCGCTTTCTTGCTTTGTTGCCTTATACAACGGACTAAAGGGAGCCAATCTTGGCGTCAAAGCCCCAAAACACTTCTTTAATGGCATTTGTACAGCAGAACCGTGCGTTTTTTTTGCAGGGGCTGGTGGCGGCTGTTTTGATGAGCTTGGGGCTTTACGTTGCGCCCTTGGCGTTTTTGTCTTATGTGGCCCCGGCGCCGCTTTTGATGGCTGCGTTGGGTGGTGCTGATGAAGGGTTTTGGCTGTCGGCGGCCGCGTCATTTTGTGTGTTGTTTGTGTTGGCGCCGCCGGCCTACATTGTCTTTTTTGCCTTTTTGTGCCTAACGCCTGCTTACCTTTTGCTCAAGGTGCGTGGTACGGGTAAAAAGACAAAAAAACACTCTTTTGTCGTCAAGGGCAACATCGGGAAAGAGTGGCGTTTTTTCGAGGTGCGCTTAGGGTATGCCTGGATTACGTTTTTGTGTGCGCTGACAATGTTGATGGTGCACTTTTTGCCTCCCCTTAAGATGCTTTTAAAGGCGCTGCCTTTATGGATGTTGAAGAATCCCACGTTTAAAGAGACGCTACCCACTGTGTGGCCTTTTATGCCTGCGCTGTTCAGCTTGGCGTGGGGCGGCGTTTTGTGGGTTAACCTTTCATTGGCCCATCGTTTATTGCGCTTGCGTGATAAGGCGGTGTCGCTACAATATGATGCATGGCACGTGCCTTCATTTTTTTATGCCGTCTTTTTTGGTGTGTTGATTCTAAGCTCTTTGTGGGTAGGGCACGAGCGCTTTGTGTGGCTTAATTTTCTGATTGTGCTTTCAACGGTTTTCTTTTTTGAGGGCTGCGTGGTGTTAAAGCATCTTTTTGCTTATGTGGGCCTGCAAAAGTTTGTAAAGCCTTTTATGATGATAGCTGGCATGATGGTTGTGCCGCTTTTACTGATAGTTGTGTTAGGGGTGATCGAGCCTTTGACCATGTTAAAACAGCGATTAAAAAGGAGCTGATATGCGATTAGATCTTGTGTTGTTACAGCAAGTAAAAAATTTGGGCGCCTTGGGTGCTGTTTGTTCGGTAAGGCGTGGGTATGCCAACTTTTTGCTGCGTGAGAAAAAGGCGCTGCGGGCCACTAAAGAAAATATGGCGTATTTTGAGCAAAAACGGTCCGAGTTCGAAGCGCAAAACAAAGACCGCAAAGCGCAAGCCACAAAGCAAAAAGAAACCTATCAGGGCAAAATGCTGCACTTTATTAAAGCCGCTGGCGACACAGGGCAGCTTTATGGCTCTATTATGGGTCGTGATATTTTGCAAAGTCTTACAGAGAAGGGGCTCTCTCACCTGACAACGGCGATGATTCTTTTAAGCAAGCCTATTAAAACCGTTGGTGTGCACCCTTTTTGTGTGCGTTTGCACCCTGATGTCGAGCTTGACATGTATGTGGTGGCTGCCAAAACAAAAGACGAAGCAGTGGCACTTGAAGACGCGTTCCGTAATCCTAAGCCTGCACCAAAGCCAGCTGAGGCGGCTGCAAAGCCAAAAGAGGCAGCAGGTGACAAAGCACCCGAGGCGACCGCAGGCGCTGTTAAAGCTGATGTTGCAAAAGAGGCCATCTCTTCTGAGGAGGTGAAAGCCGACGTTAAAGCTGATAAGGCTTCTGAGAAACCTCAAGAGAGCTAGGGTCAACCGTTCTGTCGCGGCACCGTTTGATTTGTTGCCGCGAACGGCGGCCCCTTCGTCATCGCGAAGGTACGAAGTACCTGCGGCGATCCACTTGCCAGAAACTTAGGCGGCCAAAGCACACGTGGATTGCCGCGTCGAAACAAAGTTTCTCCTCGCAATGACGTTTGGGGGCAGGCCACGTCTTCCGGTCGTCATCGCGAAGGTACGAAGTACCTGCGGCGATCCACTTGCCAGAAACTAAAGCAGCCAAAGCACACGTGGATTGCCGCGTCGAAACTAAAGTTTCTCCTCGCAATGACACGATTATATTCATCTTTGGTTGGTGTTATTTTTGCTTCTTTTAAGCGCGCGCAAGGCATTCTACACCATACACACCTTTAGCAAATTTTTAAGAAAAAGCAAGCAAATAAAAGAGATGAGCAAAACAGCAGTCAGGCCTGCGCTTTTTTAAAGAAAAGCGTCTTAACCACACGGTTATCAAAAGGTTTTGATGTATTAATGTCTCTTTGTGCATAAAAGGTTGTCTTTTGTTGTAAATTGACAGACAAAACATTGATTTAAATATTTTTTTTTGACATGATGCCTGTAAATTATTATCAGTAAGGGCTTTTTATGAGTGTGCGGTCTTTTGTGTGCGCTTTGTTATTTGGTTTGGCGGCTTTGCAGCCTGGTGCCTTTGCGATGGACTCAGAGGGCGACTCTGAGGATGCGCGTGGGCCAAAAAGGCGTCGTTTAACAGCAAAATCAAAGGAGTGGGTTCCTGTCTCGTCGGCACCTGTGGTGCAAGATCCGCCTTCAGTGGTGGCACCCATCGCGTGCGCTGCATCACACACACAATCTGCAGCACAGGGTGAGGCGCCAGACCAGGCCACAACTGCTGCGTCACCCCATGAAGTGTTTGGCACAGAGCAGGACACCGAGATGTGGTTTAATGACCTAGAGGCCTTGCGTACATTTCTTCAAAGTGAACAAAGTGTAACGCGTGCGCAAACGCAGCAGAAAACTCTTATGATTGCAAGCGATGTGGCAAAGGCTTTGATGGGTGAAGCGCAAGGTACGTTGGGCACCCTTAAGGCGTTGATGCAAAGCCGTTTGTTAGAGGTACTGTTTGACATCGAATATCCCACCGTGCAAGATCTTGACAGTTTGGGGGCGCTTGAGATATTTCCAGCCGAGGTGATATGCAGTGCTGATGTCACCACAAAGCTGCTTAAGCCTGTGCACGAACAACTGCGTAAGCGTCTAAAAACGTGTGTGGCCAACAAGCGCTGTGCTCTTCATCTTAAACTGCAGAATCCCAGCACAGCAGAAATGGATGTGTTGAGCCCCCTTCCTTTTTCTTGTGAGGTTGTGTTAACAGATCTTTCCATTGAGAATGCGCAGCACCTTGAACGCCTTAAAACGATGGAAGCGCTGTTTGTAAGAAAGTGTGATCGCATCACAAATGCGGATGGCTTTGGTAACCTTCCACAGCTAAGCGAGTTAACCTTTATTGCGTGTAACGCGATGCAAACAGCCTGCTTGGGGGTGCCGCTGCAAAACCTGACCACCCTAAGGTTCACAATGTGTGACTTTTTGATGACCTTAGACATCAGTGTTCTTGTGAACTTATGCAGTTTGGCGCTTGAGCATTGTAAGGCCTTTGAAGCTCTTTATACAGGCCAGAACGCACACGTTAAACATCTTATCATCGAATCGTGCGAGAGTATGGGGCCCCTTCATGGTGCCGCCTTTCCAAACCTGGAAACACTGATCCTGCGGTCTTTCAAGCAAAAAGAAGCGCGCACGCTTGAAGGATTTCTAAAGCTGAACGATATCCAGCTTGAAGAGCAAGCGTGTGACAGGCTGTTCATCAAAAACATGCCACAGCTGGCCTATGCAAAGATAGCGGGCTGTTATACATTGCGTGAATTTTTCTTAAACGGTACGCCCGTGCTTAAAACGTTAAACGTTGAGCAAAGCGGCGTGCGCGATACCTTTACGATTCATGCGAATGTGCCCAGCTTAAGCGAGTTCGTTGCCGTGGATTGCGATGTGCGGTGCTTTAACGCTGGGTGTTATCCAAACCTCAAAACGTTCAAAAACATCGATAATACAGGCAAGGTCTGTACGATCAACTTTCAACCCAAAGCTTCCGTATAAAAGGGCATAAAAAAAGCTGTCATGCGTGCATGACAGCTTGCCTTTAAAGCGGTGCTAGGGGTGTTAGCCCACCTTCAGCATGGCAAAGGTTGACAGCACAACAGGGGCTGCTTTTCTTTCGGCCAAAACGTCTTGAACCGACTTTTTGGGGTCCATGATAAAGGGTTGCTCTTCAAACACCACCTCTGAACAAAACTTCTTCAGGCGGCCCTCAACAATTTTGTCAAGCGCAGCGGCAGGCTTGCCTGATGCCTTGGCTTCGTCCAGAAACACGCGCTTTTCTTTTTCTAAAACAGCCGCATCAAGATCGGTGCGCTTTAAGGCCGCGGGATTGTTGGCCGCCACATGCATGGCCAGCTGATCGCCTAATTCTGCAAGTTCATCTGCTGGCGCGTCCGAGGTAAGGCCCACCAAAACGCCAATCTTGGCAATGCCTGGCGCATAAACGTTGTGCAGGTACGAGGCCACCAAGCCCTTTGAAACCGAGCACGTTTCAAGCGCGGTCAGCTTCAGCGATTCGCCAATGACGGCTACCATCTGTGTCAGCTCGTCTTTAACCAAACGGCCCGAGCTCATTTTGGCTTCTTGAAGAGCCTCAAGCGTTTCAATCTTTTGGGCCTTAATCAGGTCTAAAAGGGCGTTCACAAAGGTGTGAAAGGTTTCGTTGCGGGCCACAAAGTCGGTCTCGGACGAAACTTTGAGCAAAGCACCCCACGTGCCGTCGGTTGCAACGCCCACGGCGCCTTCGTTCGAGTCACGATCGGCTTTTTTGGCCGCCTTGGCGATGCCTTTTTTCCGCAGCCACACAACGGCGTCCTCAAGCACAGCGTTGGTTTCGGTTAAGGCTTTTTTACAATCCACAATGCCACAACCGGTCATTTGGCGCAGCTGTTTTATGGTTTCCATCAAGCTCATAATTGTTCTTCCTTCAACATAATGTTCTTAAGGTTCAGGCCGACTTCTGCGGTGATGCCTTTTCAGAGGTTTTGTCAGTCGCTTTCTCAGCAGCCTTTTTAGGGGCTTCAGCTTTTTTATCGGCTTCCTTGCTTACCGCTTTGCTTGCCTCTTTTTTGTCAGCTTTTTCGGCTTTGGCCTGTTTGGGGTCAGCGGCTTTAGGGGCCGCAGGCTTGCTGGCAGGTTTGGCTTTTGCGGGTTTTACGTCTTGCTTTGTTTCTTGCGTCGCTTCTGGTTTTACCTCTTTTTTAGCCTCTGGCTTTGCGTCTTTTGCGGCGGCATCGCTTTTAGCGGCGTCCTTTGCGTCACCCTTAGAAGCGTCTTGCTTGTGGGCTTCTTTGGGGGCAGGCTTTGTGCTGACCTCGCGCTCGATGCCCTTAAGGGCGGCCTCAGACACAAGGTGGCAATAAAACTCAATCGCGCGCCTTGCGTCATCATTGGCAGGAATGGGGTAGGTAATGCCCTCGGGGTTCGAGTTGCTGTCCACAATCGCCACCGTGGGAATGCCAAGGCGCTTGGCCTCGTTAATGGCAATGTATTCTTTGTTGGTGTCAATCACAAACAAAAGATCAGGCACACCGCCCATATCTTTGATACCACCCAATGTGCGCTCAAGATTGTCATAATCACGGCGCAAGAAAAGCTGCTCTTTCTTGGTCAGGCCATCAAGGCTTTGCTCGTCAAATTGCTTTTTCAAGCCCTTTAAACGTCTGATAGATGCCAAAATGGTTGTCCAGTTGGTTAAAATACCGCCCAGCCAGCGTGCGTTCACAAAGTATTGTCCACACCTTAAGGCTTCTCTTTTCACCACTTGCGAGGCCTGCCGCTTGGTGCCCACAAACAGCACGCGGCCGCCGCGCGCCACCACATCCTCAACCTTATTAAGAGCCGCTATCAGCATGGGAAGTGTTTTGCGCAGGTCTAAAATATGAATACCCGCTTTTTTGGTAAAAATATAATTGCGCATCAAAGGGTTCCACCGATGGGTGTGGTGACCAAAGTGGGCGCCCACAGACATAAGGTCTTTAATGCTGATTTTCTCTGACATGTTTCATCCTTTTCTCAGTTCAATCCGCCACAAGCCAAAAATACCCCCATCAATCTGACAAGAGCACCGAGATCAAAAGGGCCTGTGTGTGTTTTGCCTACCATCATACGACGCGCCACCCCAAAAGGCAACGCAGCCTCACGCTTTTTTAACACAAAGGGTGTTGACAGGTGTCTCAAAAAATGTCTTTTTAAGGCAAAAAATAAAAAACATCATAAAACAGGGACTTCAGGGCTGGTTTCTGGCTGAAGGTTTGTCGTTTGGGAGGTGCAATGTTTCGTTTAGTGTGGTTTGTCTGTTTGCTGCTGTGTGGGTGTCAGTCGGCCGAAGAAAAGGCGCCGAAAAGTTATCTTGTGGTGGGTGATCCGTGGCAAAAGCAGGCCGAAAAGGCTTTGGTGGCGTTGCACAAGGGCGATCTTGAAGAAGCCTCGACAACCGTTTTGCTGGCGCTTAATAAGTTTCCCGAGCAGCCCATTTTACACACGCTGAACGGCATTGTGTACGAGGGCATGAGCCAGGAAAGCCACAGCGACAACTTTCAAATGGCCGAGCTTGCCTATCAAACGGCGCTGCACATCGACCCACACAACTGGCACACCCATTACCGCATGGGTCGCCTAAAGATGCGCCTTAATAAATATGATGAAGCGCAGCGGGCCTTTGCCTGTGCCCTTAAAGCGCGGCCCAAAGACACGCGCATTTTATACGATTTGGCCTTTGCGTCTTATTATGCCAAAGATCTGCCTTGCGCTTATGCCAGCATCAAAAAGGCGTTGCGTCATTTGGCCAAAACCTCGCCCCGGCGGCCGCTTTATCTAAGGGCGCAGGCATTACTGTGCGCGGCCGTGGGCAAAAAGGACGAAGCGCTGGAAGCCTGGCAGGCGTTAAAACAGCGCGGGCAAAAGGCCGAAAAAAGCGACCTTATCTTTTTAAAGCGCCGCATCAACGAATGGTCAGATGTGCACAAGGGCTTGCTGCACAAAGCATCGTTAAAGGATGACGATGATGATCCCGAGGCAGGCTTGCCCCAAGGCAGTAACGATGGCGGGTACGAGGCCGACGATGCAGGCGATGATCAAGGTGCTTCAGGCGGTGGGGCGCAAGCGGCCGCGCCGCCGCCCGAGCCAGCCATGTCGTTGCGGGACAGCGAAGGCAACGTGGTGATTTTTGACTGCATCTTGCTCAGCTTGTCCGAGGAAGTTTCCACCGGCAAAGGCACCAACTTGCTAGAGAATTTTACGGATGGGATTTTTCTTACACTGACACCTCAAAGTATGAAAAAAACAAGCACAAAAGGGACAGATCCTTCCCTGGAGCGTATTTTTTCAAGTGCTATTACGTGGGGGGCTATCAACTATAACGCTAATATTCTGAATGTGGGCGATCACCGGATCGAGCTGATTGGGCGGCCCACCCTTAGCACCTATCTTGGCGCTGCAGCCAGCTTTAACTCGGGCACCAAAGTGACCGGCGGTGTTTCGGGTGGATCGGGTGGCTCGCTTGTGAACATCGATATCGGTACCATTTTGTCGATTACGCCTTTGGCCGTTGAGGGGGATCGGGTCAAAATGCAAATTGATGCCGAAAGCAGCGCGCCGATTGAAAAGCTGGCGCCGGGGTCCATTGCGCAGCAGACCATCACCATTCTGAAAACGCGCGTGGCCACCACCATGCAGCTTAAGTTTAATGAAACGGCCATGATTGCCGGCAACTATCAGCGCGAGACAACCTATGATCGATCGGGTGTGCCCTTGCTTGAAAAGGTGCCTTTGGTGCAATATTTCTTCTCGCAAGAGACCAACAAAATGGCCAAGCAGTCGATTTTGTTTTTGGTGACGCCGCGGCGCAAAAAAGATAAAGAAAATCGCTTTGGCCAGCACATGAAGGGCGCCCAAAAGTATAAAAAGTTCCCCGAGATTCATCACTTTTTGCAAAAGAATCACGAGTTTTTGTCGGATATCTCGACCGAGGCGCTGATCTATCAAGATATCTGGCCCAAGCTTGAGCACTATCATCGCGGCGATGTGCTGCAACTGCCCGAAACACCGGCGCAGCGGCAAGCCCACTCTTTGCGTGAGTTCATTTATTACTAAACCGCTTTAAGGGCGTGGTTGCGGGGCGTTGTCTTTCAGGGGGCGCCCTGTATAATCGGGTACAAAACAACCTTTAAAGAAAAAAGTATGACGCACGCTGGCGCTTGTGATTTGTCTAAAAAGGTCTTTATCAAGACCTATGGCTGTCAAATGAACGTTTATGACTCAACGCGCATGACAGACGTTTTGGTGGCGGCAGGCTATCAAACGGCCGCAACGCCCGATGAGGCCGATCTTGTGATTTTAAACACGTGCCATATTCGCGAGAAGGCGTCTGAGAAAGTGTTTTCCGAGCTGGGGCGTTTGCACAAAATTCAAAAACAACGCCCCCAAAGGCCCCTAAGGCTGGCGGTGGCCGGCTGTGTGGCGCAGGCCGAGGGCGATGAAATTCAGCGGCGCGCGCCCTATGTCAGCTTGGTGTTTGGCCCGCAAACTTATCACCTGCTGCCGCGGTTTTTGCAGCAGATTGAAGAAGGTCAAAGTAAAGAAAGCCATGCTGACATGAAGCTTTCGATGCTGGCGTTTCCTGAAGAGTCAAAGTTTGACTTTTTGCCCGAAGAAACGCTAGACAAAGGCCCCGTTTCATTTTTAACCGTGCAAGAGGGGTGCGATAAGTTTTGCACCTATTGTGTGGTGCCTTATACCCGCGGTATCGAGGTCTCGCGTCCCGTTGAGGATGTGTTGGGTGAGGCCGAAAAGCTGGTGGCAGGTGGCGCGCGTGAGCTGATTTTGCTGGGCCAAAATGTCAGCGCCTATCATGGTCTGGGCGCTGATGGCAAAGAGCATGGCCTGGGTGATTTGCTGCGGTGTGTGGAAGAACGCCTGGCCCCCAAGGGCTTAAGGCGCTTGCGTTACACAACGTCTCATCCGCGGGACACACAAGATGACTTGATTGTGGCGCACCGTGATTTAAAGACGCTGATGCCGTTTTTGCATTTGCCTGTGCAATCAGGCTCGGACCGCGTGCTTAAAGAGATGAACCGCCAGCATCCGCGCGAAGATTATATTAAAACCATCAAGCGCTTTAAAAAGGCGCGGCCCGATCTTGCGTTGTCGTCTGACTTTATTGTGGGCTTTCCGGGTGAAACCGAGGCCGAATTTGAAGAGACGCTGTCGCTGGTGCGTGAGATTGGCTATGCGCAGGCTTACTCGTTTAAGTACAGCCCGCGGCCCGGCACGCCCGGGGCCCTGCGCGACGATCAAGTGCCCGAAGATGTAAAAAGTGACCGCTTGCAGCGCCTGCAGGCTTTGATCAACCAACAACAGCTTGCCTTTAATCAGGCCTTTGAGGGCAAAACCCTTGAGGTGCTGATTGAAAAGGCTGGTGATCAGCCCAACCAGTGGGTGGGCCGCACGCCTTACATGCAGTCGGTGCATGTGGTGGATCCCCATTTACATGTGGGCTGCTTTGTGCCTGTGCAGATTCAGCAAGGCCTGGCTAACAGCCTTAAAGGCATTGTCGATACACAAGTGGCGTCGGCTGCGTGAGCGAACACCAAACAGCTTTGTTGATGCAACATGTTAAGCCTTTTGGGCTGACGCCCGGGGCCGAAAGTTTTTGGTTTCAAGAGCTGCTGCAAAAGGCGCAGAAAGCACCTTTTTGTGTGCATGTGGTGCCCACTCTTAAAGAGGGTGAGGCGCTGCAAGCGTTTTTGCGCTTTGTATGCCCGCAGCTAAGCGTTGTGCTGTGGCCGTCTTTTGAAGAAAGGCTGTTTTCAGCCCTGCCCATTGAAAACGACTTTCTGCAAGAGCGCACCGCGGTGCTGCATCGTCTGAAAGCGCTGAAAGACGATCCTCAAGAGGGTGTTTTGCTGCTGCTGACGCCCATGGGGTTGTGTGAAAAACTGCCGTGTGGGTTTTTAAAGCCTACAAGTGATCTTGTGCTACGCCTTGGCGATGACTGTTATCAAACGGCGCTGTCGCACCTTGAAGCCCTTGGGTTGCATCGTGCAGATGTGGTGCATCAAAAGGGCACCTATGCTTTGCGCGGCGGCTTGTTGGATGTGTGGCCGTCGGTGGCTGATCAGCCTTATCGTCTTGACTTTATGGGCGATGAGCTGCAAAAAATCTGGCTGTTTGACCCCTCAACGCAGCGCAAAACCGACCCTGTGGATGCGCTCACATTGGCGCCGACGCATACCTACGTGTTGCCTGCAGGCAGTGCGTCAGAAAAGATTTCTCAAGCGCTGCAACAGCGGCTGACACATGATGCCGCGCAAGATGCCTTACCCAGCGAGGTGCCTTTGCTGTGGCCGCTTTTGGGCGACAACACCACGTCGCTTGTGTCATGGTTGCAGCCCGATCATTTGTCCCTTGCGGCCGAGGTGCCCGCAAAATTGCAAAAACTGGATGGGGTGATTCAAAAAGGCTTTGCCGCGCGCCTTCAAGCGGACGAGCTGAGCGTCGATGACTTTTTGCCCGCCGACCTTACAACGCTTCAGGCGGCCTTATGGTGTGATGCTAAAGATCTTGCGCAGCTTTTGAAAACGCATCAGGCCGTTTGGTTTGATCCGTTGCGTCTTTCAGATCACAAAAAGGCCTATCAGCCGCTGCCACCCATGGGGTTTAAAACGGCAGGGCTGAAGCAAGATGCCACAGCGCAACTGCAAGCGCTGATGGATCAAGGTCAGGTGCTGCTAACGGCCGAATCAGAGGCCGGCATCGCCCGGTGGAAAACTTTTTTGTCCACGGCCAAGATACGTTTTCAAAGCGTGCACAGCTTATCTGTGCTGCAAAAGCTGTCCAAGCAAACTTGTGGCCTGGCCCTTACGCGCCCACAACGCAGCCTGCGCACACCCTGGGGCGTTGTGTTGTACGAGGGCGACTTTTGGCCCAAAGTCTTGTCAAAGCGCCCTAAAAAGCCGCTTAAAACGGCCGTTGCGCTGTCCGAGCTGTCGCTTTTTGCAGAAAGCGACTATGTAACGCACGAAAGCCACGGCATTGGTCGGTACGAGGGGCTAAAAACTGTTGAAGTGGGGGCCTGCGCCCATGACTGCCTGGCGCTTTTGTACGAGGGCGGCGATCGCCTGTTTGTGCCCATTGAAAACATGCACCAGGTATGGCGTTACGGCGGCAAAGACATGGCAGTGACACTTGATAAGCTGGGCGGTGCACGCTGGCAAACGCGCAAGCTAAAGGCCAAAGAAAAAATTCGTGACATGGCGCTTGAGCTTTTAAATACAGCAGCGGCGCGTGCCATTGTAGATGTCGAGCCGTTGGGCACAAATGATCGCGATGCCATGCAGCGCTTTGAGGAAGGCTTTGCCTATCTTGAGACCGACGATCAAAAAAAGGCGATCGAGGAAACGCTGGAAGATCTTGCAAAACCGCAGCCCATGGATCGTCTTGTGTGTGGTGATGTGGGCTTTGGCAAAACCGAGGTGGCGCTAAGGGCGGCGTTTCGGGTGGCCTCATCCGGTGCGCAGGTGGCTATGGTGGTGCCCACAACGCTTTTGGCCCGTCAGCACACCAAACAGTTTGAAGAGCGCTTTGCGCAAAGTGGCCTAAGCATTGCGCATCTGTCGCGTCTTCAAAAACCCAAAGCGGCCAAGGCCATTAAAGAGGGTTTGAAAAAGGGCACGATCGACATCGTTATTGCCACCCATGCGCTGTTGGCGACTGATGTGGGTTTTTGCAATCTGGGGCTTTTAATTATCGATGAAGAGCAGCATTTTGGCGTGGCGCAAAAAGAAAAGCTTAAGGCTCTCAAGGCCAAAGTGCATGTGCTCACGCTGACCGCAACGCCCATTCCGCGCACATTGCACATGGCGTTGTCAGACCTTAAGTCGCTGAGCCTGATCACAACGCCTCCCATTGATCGCAAGGCGGTGCAAACCCATGTTGTGCCCTTTAGTGAGGCCATTTTAAAAGAGGTGCTGCAAAAAGAAAAAGAGCGCGGTGGCCAAAGTTTTGTGATTTGCCCACGCCTTAAACACCTTGAAAAGCTGGCGGCTCAGCTGCCCGATTTGCTGCCCGATGCCCGGCTTGCGGTGGCGCATGGTCAACTGCCGGCCAAAGCGCTTGAAGAGGTGATGATGCGTTTTGAGGAAGGGCAAACAGACATTCTGCTGGCCACCAACATTATTGGCTCGGGCATTGATGTCACGTCAGCCAATACGCTTTTTGTGTTTAGAGCAGATCTGTTTGGCTTGTCTGACCTTTATCAATTGCGGGGGCGGGTGGGGCGCTCGAAGGCGCAAGCTTATGCCTATCTTACGTACCCTGCAGAGCACAGCCTTTACAAGGGCGCGCTGCAGCGGCTTGAGGTGATGCAGTCGCTTGATTATCTGGGCGCCGGTTTTCAAGTGGCCAGTTATGATATGGATATTCGCGGCGCGGGCAACCTTGTGGGCGCCGAACAATCGGGCCACATGCGCGAGGTCGGCGTTGCGTATTACCAAAAACTGCTTTCAGACACCATGGCCACCTTAAAGGCGCAGCAAGATAACGCTGATGAGGCCGATCTTGCAAAGGCCGAGATTACCACAACCGTCACCTACCCAGGCTCGGTGCTGTTGCCCAAGGATTATGTGGCCTCGCTTGAGCTGCGTCTTGGCCTTTATCGGCGTCTTTCGGCCCTGCGCACCCACGATGCTCTTGAGGATTTTAAGGCCGAACTTGAAGATCGTTTTGGCCCCTATCCTGAAGCTGTGCGCAATCTTTTGTGTGTGATGCGCCTTAAAATTGTGGCGCAGGCCGCCTGTGTCGAAAAAATCGATATCGGCACCAAAGCCAGTGTGATCACATTTGCAGACAATCAATTTCCCAATGCGCAAGGCCTGTTAAAGCTGATGCAAAAGGGCGCGTTTGTGTGTCGCTTTCGCCCCGATCAAAAGCTTGTGCTGGTGCGTTCGGGGGCGCTTGATGTGCATGTGGCCGAGCTTGAGCACTTTTTAACAAAGCTTGCAGCACTGCTTTAAGCGTTGCCTCTTTTTGTGGCAGAATCTTTTTTTAACAAAGCGTTGTCAGGCCATGGCCATTGGCGCGCGTTTGCGTTAAAATGCAAACAAGTTTTCACAAAACAACGCATGCCTTATGAACGCCAAAGCGCCCACAACCTCGAAAGAGACCAACACTTATACAGCTGACTCGATTAAGGTCTTAAAGGGGCTCGAGGCCGTTCGCAAACGTCCCGGCATGTATATTGGCAACACCGAAGATGGTTCGGGCTTGCACCACATGGTTTACGAGGTGGCCGATAACGCCATCGACGAAGCGCTGGCCGGTCACTGCACGCAAGTAGATATCACGCTGAATGATGATGGCTCGGTCACTGTTTGCGATAATGGGCGCGGTATTCCCGTTGATGTGCACGAGGGCGAGGGTATGTCAGCCGCCGAGGTGATTATGACGCAGCTGCATGCCGGTGGTAAGTTTGACCAGAACAGTTATAAAATTTCTGGCGGTTTGCATGGTGTGGGTGTGTCGGTGGTGAACGCCCTTTCGACCTGGCTTGAGTTGCGCATTTGGCGCGATGGCAAAGAGCACGTTATTCGTTTTGAAGACGGTATCTCAACGGCGCCCCTTAAGGTTGTGAACGAAGACGTGGGCAGCAAAACCGGCACCGAGGTGCGTTTTTTCCCGTCATCCAAAACCTTTGCCACCACCAAGTTTTCGTTCGAAACGCTGCAGCATCGCTTTCGTGAGCTGGCCTTTTTAAACCCCGGCATCACCATCACATTAAAAGATGCGCGGGACGAGCCCAAAGAGGTTGAATTCAACTATGCCGGTGGCGTTTCTGAATTTGTGGCTTATCTTGACCGGGCGTCCACAGCATTACATGCGCCGGTGATTCATTTAAAAGGTGAGAAGAACGGCATCTGTGTAGACGTGGCCATGGAATGGACCGATACCTATCACGAAAACATTCTGTGTTTTACCAACAACATTCCGCAGCGTGACGGCGGCACACACTTGTCGGGTCTAAGGGCTGCGTTAACCCGCGTTGTGGGGTCTTTTATTCAAAAAAGCAATCTTGCAAAAAAAGATAAAGCTTCATTTACCGGTGAAGATGTGCGCGAGGGCTTAACCTGTGTGCTGTCGGTGAAGGTGCCAGATCCTAAGTTTTCATCGCAAACCAAAGACAAGCTGGTGTCGTCCGAGGTGCGCGCCGCTGTTGAACAACAAGTGACCGATCGCTTATCGCAGTGGTTTGAAGAAAGCCCATCTGACGGCAAAAAAATTCTAGAGCGCGTGGTTGAGGCCTCGCTGGCCCGTGAGGCCGCGCGTAAAGCGCGTGAGCTGACGCGACGCAAGGGGGCTTTGGATATCGCCTCGTTGCCGGGCAAGTTGGCTGATTGTTCCGAGCGTGATCCGGCCCTTTCAGAACTGTTTGTGGTTGAGGGCGACAGCGCCGGCGGTCCCGCTAAACAGGCGCGCAATCGCAGAACGCAGGCCATCTTGCCGCTGCGAGGCAAGGTGCTGAATGTCGAGCGCGCGCGCTTTGATCGTATGCTATCTTCTGATCAAATTGGCACGCTGATCACAGCGCTGGGTGCGGGCATTGGGGATGGTGATTTTGACCCTGAAAAGGTGCGTTATCACAAGATCATTTTGATGACGGACGCCGATGTTGACGGCAGCCACATTCGCACGTTGCTGCTCACCTTTTTCTTTCGGCACATGCGCCCTTTAATCGAGCGCGGCTACCTTTATATCGCGCAGCCGCCGCTTTATGGTGTCAAGCGTGGTGGCAAGGTGGTGTATTTAAAAAACGAGGCAGCGCTTGAAGACTTTTTGCTGAACACAGCTCTTGAGGATGCCACACTTGTGTTATCATCGGGCGCGCGTTTGGTGGGAGCTGATCTTAAGGCGTGGGTTTTAAAGGCTGGGCGCTTTCAGCACTTTTTAGATCGCCTGCAGGGCAGTGTGGGCAGTGCCCAAGTGCTTGAGCAAGCCGTTTTTGCCGAAGGCTTAAAGTTAGAGGTCTTTTTTGAGGATCCATCCAAAGTGGGCGATGTGTTGTCAGCGCATTTGCAAAAGGCGTTGAAAGGCACGTGGACGCATCAGTATGATCCAACGCTGAAACGTCTTGTGTTAACGCGCCTCTTCAAAGGTGTGCGCGAAGACTATGGGTTTGAAGATGCCTTGTTTTCAAAGCCCGAAATGCGCAACCTACACAATCTGGCAATTGAAATGAAAGAACTGTTTGCTAACGTGGCCCAACTGGTGATTAAAAAATCAGAAAGAACTGTTGAGGGGCCCTGTGCTTTGTGGAGAAACGTTTTAGCGGCCGGCAAAAGCGGCTATCATATCCAGCGCTATAAAGGGCTTGGTGAAATGCAAGCCAATGATTTGTGGCAGACCACCATGGATCCTGACAGCCGCAACTTGCTGCAGGTGACGATTCCGCATCTTGAAGAAGCGCACGAGATTTTCTCTATTCTGATGGGTGATGTGGTCGAGCCGCGTCGCGAGTTTATCGAAACCAATGCCCTTAAGGTTGAAAGTGTGGATGCGTAAACCTGGTTTTTTGTTTTTGAGCGTGTGTGTTGTAAGCAGGTGTTGTCGGATGTAAGCCATGCGTTATGTATTTCCGCCTAAAAGCATGCCGCCATTGAAGCCCATGAAAAAACGTCCATCGTTTTTGCGTCGGGCGTTGTGGCGCCTTTTTAAATATTTTTCATTTCTTTTCGCGCTTGGCGTTTTAAGTGTTGTGGGCGTGATTTGGTATTTCTCGAAAGATCTGCCGCATATAAACGAAATTTTTCTCTCGTACAGGCGGCCCTGCATTCGCGTTTTTAGCGACAACAAAACGCTTTTGGCCACCTATGGCGATGTGTATGGCGAGATGGTGTCGGTCAACGACCTGCCAAAGCATGTGCCCGAAGCCTTAATGGCCATTGAGGACAAGCGCTTTTATCATCACTTTGGTATCGATTTGATGGGCATTGCGCGCGCGCTGTGGGTGAATTATCACTCGGGTGGTGTGGTGCAAGGGGGCAGCACCATCACGCAGCAGCTTGGTAAAAATATTTTGCAAGCGCACAAGATGTATGGCTATCAAGATCGTTCGATCAAGCGCAAAATTCAAGAGACCATTTTGGCGTTATTGCTTGAGGCGAAGCTGAGCAAAGATCAAATCATGACGCTTTATCTCAATCGTGTTTATTTTGGTGCTGGCGCTTTTGGCATTGATGCGGCAGCCATGCGCTATTTTGGACGGCATGCAAGGCAGTTGACCCTTTATGAATCGGCCATGCTAATGGGGCTTTTAAAGGCACCGTCGCGCTATTCGCCGGCACAAAACCCCGAAAAGTCAGAGCATCGCGCGCGGCAAGTGTTGATGAAAATGATCGAGGCTGGCTTTATCACACAAAAGGCGATGGATTTGTCGTTGATGATGGCGTCACCGCCACCGAACGTCACCAATACAAGCTCGGTGCACTATTTTGCAGATTGGGTGATTGATAGCGTGAGACACCTTGTGTCGCTTGATCAAGATCTTGATATCTACACAACGCTTGATTTGAACCTGCAAGAGCTGGCGCATCAAAAGATGAAGGTCGCCATGAAGCAGTATGGCGAAAAGTGGAAAGCTGGCCAAATGGCTCTTGTTAGCATGACGCCGCAAGGTGCTGTCAAAGCAATGGTGGGTGGCACAAGCTATGCCATCACAAAGTTTAATCGCGCAACGCAAGCGCTGCGGCAGTCAGGCTCGTTGTTCAAATTCTTTGCCTATCTTACCGCGTTTGAAAATGGCTTAACGCCCGAGCACCTGATTCCCGATACCCAGGTATCCTTTGATGGCTGGCAACCTAAAAACTATCTTTATAAATCACAAGGCGAGGTTACCTTAAGAAGAGGGTTTGCAAAATCGATTAACACCGCTGTTGTGCGTTTGGTCAAGCTGTTGGGACTTGCGCGAGTGGTACAAACAGCCCGCAAGTTAGGTATTACAACGCCTATTCCCTATAACCTCTCGATTGCTTTGGGCAGTGGTGAGGTCACACTGCTTGAGGTCACAGGAGCGTTTGCAGTCATTGCAAACCACGGCCGGCGTGTACTACCTCATGGCATCAAGCGCGTGCAAAGCAAAAAGGGGCATGTGTTGTATCGCTGGGAACCCTCTGAAGATGTGGTCGTCTCGCCTTATGCAACCAATGCGATGCTTGATGCGATGCAAGCGGTGGTCAAGCAAGGCACGGGCTGGCGCACCAATATCGATCGTCCCTCGGCCTGTAAAACGGGCACATCGCAACAATATCGCGATCTGTGGCTTGTGGGCTTTACGCCCGAGCTAGTGACGGGGGTGTGGACAGGTCGTGACTCAGATCAGCCACTCACGCATTCTACGGTGGGTAGTCCCTCAAGTCATTTGTGGCGCGATTTTATGAAAGCAGCGCTGCGCAAAACGGCCATCTCGCGTTTTTATGATGTGCCGCTTGACCGTGATCCGCCCGTTTTTTCTGAAGAACAAAAAACTGTGGAATCTGTTTTGTATCCCACCACAACGCCAGAAGATGCCTCTTCAGATCAAGCCTTTGGCGGGTGGGAAAAGGGTGCCTCTGCCACTGAATCCGCGCCTGCGGCGCAGGTAAACAGCTCGCCTCCTTTGGATGCAGATGAAAGCGCTATTGATCAAGCCATTGAAAATCGTTTTGTGTTCAAAGGCCAAAAACCAGATCGCCCCGTTGCCTCTAAAGAGGACCGTATTGGTGCATTGTTGCACCACTCACATGTTCAAAAGGGTGCCAAGGCGCCTTTAACAAAACCTTCGCATCATGCGCCCTGATGGCCCCTTGTGCGTTGACCTTGATGGCACACTGATTGCGCACGAAACGCATCAGGTGGCTTTTTGGGCCCTTCTCACAAAACAGCCTTACCTTGTGTGGGCCTTTGGCTGGCGCTGGCTGCGCCGTGGCAAGCTGGCTGCTAAAACATTTGCAGCCTATCATGCCTTTATCAAAAAAGAGGCGTTGCTTGACAGGCAAGCTGTAACAAAGCGCATTCTCAAACCACGACCTGACCTTTTAAAGTGGCTTTTAAGCGAAAAGGGGCAGGGCCGCACGCTTGTCTTGATCACCGGTGCGCCTTGTGTGCTAAGGCCTGTGTTGCGCAAAGCCTATCCTTTATTTGATGTGATCGTCACGTCCGGTGTGCGTGACAACCGCGTGGGCGCCAAAAAAGCCAAGTGGCTTGTGGCGCATTATGGCGTGCAAGGGTTTGACTATGTCGGCAACAGCTGGAAAGATCTGTTCGTGTGGCGTCTGGCGCGGCGCGCCTATGTAATGACGAAAAGCCGTTTTGTGCGTTGCCTTGCACGCTTGTTGCTGCGCAACCAGTCAAAGACGTCGTTTTAAAAGCCCAGATCGTTTAAGAGGATAGCTGCGGCATTAGTTGACGCTCTTGCGGCTTTTGGCCTGTGTAAGAAAGCATTTTGGCCGCCTGCACAATCTGCATATTGCCCCACATGTCTAACATCATGCAGCGCAGCGTGTGCTCTAAAGGTAGCATCAGCGCGTTCCATTTAGACGCCGACGGAAACAAAAGGGCCGCGTTGCTTTTAAGAAGGGTCAGTTGATTTTGCTCAAGCTGCTCTTTAATGCGGTCAGGGGACCATGTTTGGGTGGCTTCCCACGGAAAACGATCCGAGCGCCAGCAAGTCTTGGATTGCGGCACAAACAGCGTCAGGCGTCCGCCTGGCTGCAGACACCGTGTGGCCTCGCGCAGCAAGTGTGCCGGATAAAGGGCCGATTCTAGGCAATGGATCAGAAAGATGTGCTGAAAAGTATTTTCTTTTAAGGGAAAGCAGCCATCCTCTTTATAAGTTAGCAGTGTGGTATCTGGCGTAATGGCCGGCGTGATGCCGCTGTCATGCGGTATCAGGGCCACCTTGTGGGTTGCGCGCAGGGCTGTTAAAAAGGGGGCCACATAACCAACGGCCAAACACTTGTCTTCTTTGTGTTGTGGGCGCTTGCTAAAATAGGGCCGCAGGGCCTTTTGTGTATAAAGGCCGGCAGCAGATGCATAGAAGGCGTCAAGCTGTTGTGTCTTCATGCAAGGCATCCCCCCTCTCACCCTGTTGTGATGTTTTTGCCTTTATCATAAAGAATACACCAGATTTTCTTGTAAACAAAGGTGGCAATATCTATGTATTAACTTGCGCCTCTGCCCACGCTAAACAGGCACTGTGCCTTAAGAAAGCTTTTCGTGTGTTCTGTCTTTTAAAAGGCAAAGGCCCAAAAGGGCACCGCAGCTTGCAAACGTTAAATAAATGGCTGGTGCCAAAAGCGAGTCCGAGGTGCGAATCATCCAAGTTACCAAAAACGGCGCACTGCCGCCAAAAATTGCCATGCTTAAGTTGTGCGCAATCGAAATGCCCGAATAACGCAGCCGTGCCGGAAACGATTCAACCAAAATGGCAGGAATCGCTGCAAAATAAACACCCATCAAGCAAGAAAGGCCCATGGAAGCACCCAAAATCAAAGGCACATAGCCAGACAGCAGGCCATGAAAAAGAGGCACGCTTAAAAAGGCAAAACCCAGTGCCGCACCAATCATCAAGGGCTTGCGGCCCCAGGTATCAAGAAAGCAGCCCGTTAGCGGAATGGTCAGCGCAAACACCACGGTACTTAACGTGTTAATCAAAAGCGCCGTGTGCCTTGGCAGGCCAATAAATTGCTCAAGATAGCCCACCAAAAAGGTAACAATCAGGTAAAAGCCAATGGCTACCAAAAGATCCACCAAAAAGACAGTGATCAGGCTTTTGCGGTGCTGTGAGAACAGCTCTTTAAAGAAGAAAGCTTTTTTCGCATGCTTGGTCTTTTTGTTTTCCTCAAAGGCAGCGGGGTCACCCAGCGTGCGTCGCATGTAAGAGCCCAGCCAGCCGCCCAAAATGCTCAAGGCAAAAGGAACGCGCCAGCCCCAAGAGGTTAGATGTTCGGCAGGCAGTGCAAAACTTAGCAAAGCGGCGATGCCCGATCCCATTAAAAGGCCCAAAACAGCACTAAAGGGGGCAAAGCTGCCGTAAAAGCCACGTCTTTTTCCCTCGGCGTGCTCAACAATAAACACAATGGATCCTGTGAATTCTCCACCCATCGAAAGGCCCTGAAGCAGGCGTATCACCGTTAGCAAAAGGGGGGCCATCCAGCCAATGTGCGCATAAGTGGGCAGGCACCCAATGGCAAAGGTGGGAAACGACATCAAATAAATCGACCACAGCAACGCTTTTTTGCGGCCAATGTGATCGCCGATATATCCAAAAATAATGCCACCCAAGGGGCGCATCAAAAAGCCAGCGGCAAAGGCACCGTACGTGGCCAGCAAGGCCGCAACAGGGTCTTTAAGGGGAAAAAAGACTTGGGCCAGCAGCGTTGAGAAATAACCGTATAATGCAAAATCATACCACTCAAGCATATTGCCAATCATGGATGACAGCACAACACTGCGCAGTTTGCTTTGCTCTTGTGTTTGGCCACGATTCGAAAAAACAAGGTTTAAAGACAACATAGATTTCTTTCAGTTGGTCAAAAAAACGGAGAAGATCATAAAAGGCCGCCAAGACATCTCAGACGGCACACAGCTTTGTTCTGTAAAGAATAAAATAAAGATTGTGGTCTTTATACGCTATTTTTTAAAGGGTGCCAAGGTGCTGTCCTTGCACACAAGGGGCCTTTTTTTGGTTAATTTTTTGTAAAGTCGCCTTGACGTGGGGGTTTCGTCCCCTTAGTATGGGGTGGCAGGCCTGAAAGTGGGCTGCATAGTATTATTCTTGTAACAACAGATAGACAATAGGTGTATGCCAACAATTAACCAACTTCTGCGCGCGCCGCGTAAGAGCCAAAAGAAACGCTCAAAGTCACCGGCGCTGGATAACTGCCCGCAAAAAAGGGGCGTTTGTCTGAAGGTCACATCAGTGACGCCTAAAAAGCCGAACTCGGCTTTGCGTAAGGTGGCTCGTACGCGTCTTAGTAACGGCGAAGAGGTAACGGCTTACATCCCCGGCGAAGGTCACAACCTGCAAGAGCACTCGGTTGTGTTGTTGCGTGGTGGACGTGTGCCTGACTTGCCCGGTGTGCGCTATCATGTGGTGCGTGGTAAGTTGGATACGCAAGGTGTGAAGGACCGAAAAGAAGGTCGCTCGAAATATGGTGTGAAAAGGAGTAAGGGTTAATGCGTCGCCATCGTGCAAAAGTAAGGCCTGTTGCGCCTGATCCCAAGTTTGGCGATGAAGTCATCGCGCGTTTTGTCAATGCCTTGATGTTGGACGGCAAAAAAGCCGTTGCTTTGCGCATTATGTACGAAGCGCTTGAAAAAGCCGGAACTGCCCTTAAAAAAGATGGCAAAGAGCTTTTTTATGAGGCATTGTCGAATGTAAAACCATCTCTTGAAATCAAATCCCGCCGCGTGGGCGGTGCCACCTATCCCGTACCAACGCAGGTGCGTGCAGAAAGGTCGCAAGCTTTGGCTATTCGCTGGATGATTGCCAGCGCCAAGGCACGTTCTGAAAAAACCATGGCCGATCGCCTGGCGAACGAGTTTAGGGATTCAATTTTAGGTCGCAGCGGTGCGACGCGTAAAAAAGAAGAAGCGCACAAGCAAGCTGATGCAAACCGTGCTTTTTCACATTATAGGTGGTGATTTAACTTATGTCTTCTCGAAGTACGCCTTTAGATCGTTATCGTAACATTGGTATTATGGCCCACATTGATGCGGGCAAAACAACGACAACCGAACGTGTTCTTTATTACACGGGCAAAACACACAAGATTGGTGAGGTGCACGAGGGCACCGCCACCATGGACTGGATGGAGCAAGAGCAAGAGCGCGGCATTACCATTACGTCGGCCGCCACCACGTGCTTTTGGGACGACCATCGCATCAATATCATTGATACACCCGGACACGTTGACTTCACGATTGAGGTTGAGCGTTCTTTGCGTGTTCTAGATGGCGCCGTTGCTGTTTTTGATAGCGTTGCCGGTGTTGAGCCTCAATCAGAGACGGTGTGGCGTCAAGCAAACCGCTATAAAGTGCCCCGCATTTGTTTTGTGAACAAAATGGACCGCATGGGAGCTGATTTCGAGCGCTGTGTGGATATGATCGAAAAGCGCCTTGGTGCTGTGCCGGCGGTGATTCAAATTCCCATCGGTGGCGAAGACAACTTCAAGGGCGTGATTGACCTTGTGAAAATGAAAGCGCTCATTTGGCAAGGTGAGGCTTTGGGCGCTAAGTTTGATGAAGTTGAGATTCCAGACGAATTTAAGAAAAGTGCTGAAGCCTACCGCCATCAACTTATCGAGCGCGCAGTCGAGCAAGACGATGCTGTTTTGGAAGCGTATCTTGAGGGTAAAGAGCCTGATGAGGCAACGCTAAAGCGCTGTCTGCGTAAAGGCACGCTGTCGTTTTCATTTGTGCCTGTGTTGTGTGGGTCGGCCTTTAAAAACAAGGGTGTGCAACCGCTTTTGGATGCGGTGATCGACTATTTGCCATCGCCCTTGGATGTGCCGCCAGCTGAAGGCGTTTTGCCGCACGATGAAGAAAAGACTGTGGTGCGCAAGTCGGATGCCAGCGAGCCTTTGTCGGCCTTGGTGTTCAAAATTATGACCGACCCATTTGTGGGGTCGCTTACCTATGTGCGCATTTATTCAGGCAAGCTTGAAACAGGTGCTTCTGTATTGAACGCAGCCAAAGATCGCAAAGAGCGCCTGGGACGTATGCTATTAGTGCACGCCAACAGCCGTGAAGACATTAAAGAGGCTGTGGCCGGTGACATCGTGGCGCTTTGCGGCATGAAAGAGGTGGTCACGGGTGATACCCTTTGCAGTCCGCAAAGCCCAGTGCTGCTTGAGCGCATGACGTTCCCTGATCCGGTGATCGAGGTGGCGGTTGAGCCCAAAACAAAAGCAGACCAAGAAAAAATGGGTCTGGCGCTGGGGCGTTTGGCGGCTGAAGATCCGTCTTTCCGCGTGACATCAGACACCGAGACGGGGCAGACCATTATTAAGGGTATGGGCGAGTTGCATCTTGATGTGATTGTTGACCGCATGCGTCGCGAATTTAAAGTAGAAGCCAATGTGGGTGCGCCCCAGGTGGCTTACCGCGAAACCATTACCCAAAAATCTGAAATTAACTATACGCACAAAAAGCAAAGCGGCGGTGCGGGTCAGTTTGCCCAGGTTGTGCTGACGTTCGAGCCGCTCGAGCGTTCCTCAGGTTTTGAATTTGAATCTAAAATTGTCGGTGGTGCGGTGCCAAAAGAATACATTCCGTCTGTGGACAAAGGTATTCAAACGGCGCTTGAGTCAGGCTATCTTGCGGGCTTTCCCATGACAGACTTTAAAGCAACGTTGATTGATGGCTCGTTCCACGCGGTTGACTCGTCATCTTTGGCGTTCGAGCTTGCGGCCCGTTCAGCTTTTCGCGAAGGTATTGGTAAATCAAAACCCATTTTGCTTGAGCCTATGATGCAAGTTGAAGTCATTACGCCCGAGGAATACATGGGTGATGTGATTGGCGATTTGAACTCACGTCGTGGGCAAGTGCAAAGTATGGACAGTCAGCCCGGTGGCGCCCGCGTGGTGTCGGCCTTGGTGCCATTGGCCTCAATGTTTGGGTATGTGAATACTTTGCGGTCGCGCACACAAGGCAGAGCGCAGTATTCGATGCAGTTCGATCACTATGCGCCGGTGCCACAGCAGGTTGCAGATGAGATTCGTGCAAAAACATGATTGAGATTTTTTGAAACCGGCGGTATTGTTAAGAAAAAGTTAGAGACGAAAGGGTCGAGGACATGGCAAAAGAAAAATTCGAACGTTCGAAGCCGCATTGTAATATTGGCACAATCGGTCACGTGGACCACGGAAAAACAACGCTTACCGCAGCGATTACGAAAGTATTGGCTGAAAAAGGTGGTGCGCAGTTTGAATCTTATGAAAATATTGACAGTGCACCTGAAGAGCGTGCGCGCGGTATTACAATTTCAACCGCACACGTTGAATACGAAACAGATAAGCGCCACTATGCGCACGTTGACTGCCCAGGGCACGCTGACTATGTGAAAAACATGATCACCGGTGCGGCGCAGATGGATGGCGGCATCTTGGTGGTGTCGGCAACCGACGGCCCCATGCCTCAAACACGTGAGCACATTGTTTTGGCCCGCCAGGTGGGTGTGCCCGCTTTGGTGGTCTTTATGAACAAGGTGGATCAAGTTGAAGACCCCGAGCTTTTGGATTTGGTCGAGATGGAAATTCGCGAATTGCTTTCAAAGTACGAGTTTGACGGTGAGAATATCCCCATCATTCGTGGGTCAGCCTTAAAGGCGCTTGAGGGCAAAGATGATGCGATGGGCAAAGAGGCCATCCTTAAATTGATGGAGCAGGTTGACACCTACATCCCTCAGCCCGAGCGCGATGTTGAAAAAACCTTCTTGATGCCTGTTGAAGACGTCTTCTCGATTGAAGGCCGTGGCACAGTGGTGACCGGTCGTATCGAGCGTGGCGCCATCAACAAAGACGAAGAAGTCGAAATTGTTGGTATTCGCGACACACAAAAGACGACGGTTACAGGCGTTGAAATGTTCCGCAAGTTGCTTGATCGCGGTGAGGCCGGTGATAACGTGGGTCTTTTGCTGCGCGGCATCAAGCGCACAGACGTTGAGCGTGGTCAGGTTGTGGTCAAGCCAGGTTCGGTGACGCCGCACAAAAAGTTCACCTGCAACGCTTACGTGATGACCAAAGAAGAAGGTGGTCGTCATACCCAGTTTATGAGCAACTATCGCCCGCAGTTCTATTTTAGAACAACTGACGTAACAGGTGCTGTGACACTGCTTGGTGAGGTCAAAATGGCCATGCCTGGTGACACAGTGGATATGGAAGTTGAACTGATTGCACCCATTGCTATGGAAGAAGGCTTGCGTTTTGCGATTCGTGAAGGCGGCAGAACTGTTGGTGCTGGCGTTGTGACGAAGATTTTGGATTAATAAAGGATCTTTTTAAGTGTATTGGATGGTTAGGCAAGCAGCATGTTAGGTCAGCAGAGTATTTGTATTCGTCTTAAGGCGTACGATCACCGGGTATTAGAGCAATCTTCCACAAAAATTGTGGGAACGCTCAACCGGGTGGGCGCGGCCGTTAAAGGGCCTATTGTGTTGCCACGGCGCATTCGTCGCGTGACTGTGTTGCGCGGGCCTCACGTTGACAAAAAATCGCGTGAGCAATTTGAAAAGCGCATTTGCCAGCGTGCCATCTATGTGTCTGATTTAACGCCTCAGGGGGTCGAAGCTTTGATGGAGCTTGATCTGCCTGCAGGTGTGCGTGTTGAGGTGAAAAGTTAGGGGGATATGGTGCGATCTGGTTTGTTGGCGACAAAAGTTGGAATGTCGCGCCTTTTCGAGCCTAAAACGGGCCGCCATGTTTCGATGACGCTTTTGTGTGTTAAAGATTGTTTTGTGGTTAGGCAAAAAACAAAAGATAAAGATGGCTATACAGCGCTGCAGCTGGGTACACAGAAAACATCTGTGTCACGCCTGACCAAATCTTTGCGTGGTGTGTTTGAAAAGAATAAGGCGCTTAAAGAGCCTTTAAAGCGGCATGTTGAGTTTCGTGTGGATGAAGCCAATCTTCTAGAGGCCGGCCACGTCATGACGCCTGCTCACTTTGAAGTGGGTGCGCATGTGGATGTGATTGCAACTTCCAAAGGTAAAGGTTTTCAAGGTGCGATGAAGCGGCACAACTTTGGTGGCTTAAGGGCCAGCCATGGTGTTTCGATTTCGCACAGAAGTCATGGGTCGACGGGGCAGTGTACGCGTCCGGGCCGTGTGTTCAAGAACAAAAAAATGGCAGGTCATTTGGGGGCCGAGCGTGTGACAACGCTTAATCTGCAAGTGGTTTTGGTCAATGAAGAAAAAGGCTGGCTTGCAGTCAAAGGTTCGGTGCCCGGTGTGAAGGGTGCGCTTGTGATGGTGCGTGATGCGGTCAAGCATGCGGCCCCTGCGGCAAGTTAGTAAGGAGTTGGTTGAGTGGAAATCGCAATTCAAAATTTGGCGCAGAAAAAGGTCGGTACGCATCGCCTGAATGACGCCGTCTTTGGCTGCTCGTATCGTTCAGACATTTTGGCGCGCGTGGTGCGTTGGCAGTTGGCCAAAAGGCAGGCGGGCACCCATGCCTCAAAGGGTATTTCAGATATTTCGGGCACAACACGTAAGCCACACAAGCAAAAAGGCACAGGGCGTGCCCGTCAAGGTAGCTTGCGTTCGCCGCAGTTTAGGGGCGGTGCTGTCATTTTTGGTCCGCAGCCGCGCTCGCACGCTTTTGCGCTGCCTAAAAAGATTCGTCAGATGGGCTTAAAAATTGCCTTCTCAGGCAAGGCTTCTGAGAAGAAAATTTCGGTTTTTGACAAATTTGTTTTTTCGTCAGGCAAAACAAAAGAGTTAAAAGATGTGCTGGCTGGTTATACGGGGCGCGTTTTGTGCGTGGCACACACAAAAGAGGGGCTTGATGCCGGGTTTGTGCGCGCAGCATCGAACATGTGGCGCGTGAATATGTTGCCTCAAATGGGCCTTAATGTGTATGACATTTTGCGCCATGATCACATTATTTTTGAAGAAGAGGCGCTGAAGTCGCTAGAGGAGCGTTTGGGATGAAGGGGTATCGTTTTCAAAAAAAGCCGGCAGCGGCTCCCGTTTCATTGTCAAAGTTGCCTTTTATTTTAAAGGGGCTTTTGGTGACTGAAAAGTCAACACTGGGAACGCAAGACAGTCGCTATACATTCAAAGTGGCGATGACTGCTGACAAAAAATCGATTAAGCAGGCTGTTGAGCACTTTTTCAAAGTCAATGTTGTGTCTGTGAATACACTACGTGTGCCAGGCAAGCAAAAACGTTTTAAAGGAAGGTTGGGGATGACAACGCCTTTTAAAAAGGCCATCGTCGCTTTAAAGAAGGGGCAAATGATTGACACGCCTTCTGACACAGGAGCTGAAGGATGAGTTTGCGCGTTTATAAACCTGTAACGCCGGGGCAACGCGGCACGGTCTTGATTGACCGATCGAAGCTGTGGAAAAAAGGGCCGTTGCGCTCGCTCACGCAAGGGATGGCCAAAAAAGGTGGTCGTTGCGCCACAGGTCGTCTGACCGCGTATCACCGTGGTGGCGGTCATAAAAAACGTTATCGTTTGATTGACTTTAAGCGGCAAAAATATGACGTTGCGGGTCGTGTTGAGCGTTTTGAGTATGACCCAAACCGTTCGGCTTTTATTGCGCTTGTTGCGTACGAGGATGGCGAGAAGGCTTATATTCTTGCGCCACAAAAGCTTGAGGTGGGCGACACCATTGTGGCGTCGGAAAAAGCAGACATCAAGCCAGGCAACGCGTTGCCACTTTATGCGATTCCGCAGGGAACGTTTTTGCACAATGTAGAGATGAAAATCAAAAAAGGTGGCCAAATCGCTCGTGCAGCTGGCACATCTGTGCGACTTTTGGGGCGCGATGGCGGCTATGCCTTGTTGTCGATGACATCGGGTGAAGTGCGTCGCATCTCTGAGCAGTGCTGGGCAACGGTAGGTGTGCTGTCGAATCCTGATCGCAAAAACGAGTCGCTGGGCAAGGCTGGGCGCAACCGTTGGCGTGGTCGCAGACCCCATGTTAGAGGCGTGGCGATGAACCCCATCGATCACCCCCATGGTGGTGGTGAGGGTAAGACATCAGGCGGCAGGCATCCTGTTTCGCCTTGGGGTCAGCCGACAAAAGGTAAAAGGACGCGCTCGAACAAGCGGACCGATTGGTGGATCGTGAAAAGGCGTGCGCCATGATGAATAATAAAGCACGACAAAGCACAACCGTGCAGTGCAAAATGAGGAGCAAACAGTGACACGATCTGTATGGAAAGGGCCTTTTGTTGATGGCTACTTGTTAAAAAAAGCAGACGCACAACGGGCGTCGGGACGTAAAGATGCCATCAAGACATGGTCGCGCCGATCGACAATTTTGCCACAATTTGTAGACTTGACGTTTGCAGTGCATAATGGAAAAAAGTTTATACCTGTCTTTGTGACAAAAGATATGATTGGTCGTAAGTTGGGTGAGTTTGCGCCAACGCGTACATTTTTGGGTCACGCAGGTGATCGTAAGGCGAAAAAAGGTTAAGGATGTCGGTGGTGAGCAATAAAAAGACTTCAGAGCTTGCGTTTGGTGCCAGTGCTTTGGCTGTGGGCAAGGCGATGCGCACAAGTGCGTTTAAGCTGAATCTTGTGGCGAAAATGATTCGTGGGCTGGGGGCAGAAAAAGCGCTTGCAGTCTTGAAATTTTCGCACAAACGCATTGCGGGTGAAGTAAGAAAAGTGTTACTATCAGCTATTGCAAATGCCGAGCATAACAAGGGCGCAGATCCCGATAAGCTTTTGGTGACAGAAGCATCGGTTGGGCGCGCGTTTGCGTTAAAACGGCTTGATGTGAAAGGGCGTTCGCGCTCGGGGCGGATTGAAAAGCCGTACTCGCATTTGCGTGTTGTTGTATCTGAGGTCAAAGAATAATGGGTCAAAAAACAAATCCCGTTGGTTTTCGTTTGGGTGTGAATCGCACGTGGGATTCGCTTTGGTTTGACGAAAAGAATTATGCGACCTTGCTTGAGCAAGATCTTTTTGTCAAAAAGCTTTTGTCTGATAAGCTGAAGCACGCCGGTGTGGCCAATGTGAAGATCGAAAGACTGTCAAAGCGTCCGCGTATCACGGTTTCGTCCGCGCGTCCTGGTGTGGTGATTGGTAAGCGCGGCGGTGATATTGAAAAGCTGCGGCTTGAGCTTTGTAAGCGTCTTGCAAGTGACGTAAGCTTTAACGTGGTCGAGGTGCGCAAGCCCGAGGTAAACGCTATGCTGGTGGCGCAAAACATCGCGCAGCAGCTTGAAAAGCGTGTCTCATTTAGGCGTGCCATGCGCAAGGCGATTCAGTTTGCGCTTAAAATGGGCGCTGAAGGCATTCGTGTCAACTGTTCGGGGCGCTTGGGTGGCGCTGAAATTGCGCGCATGGAATGGTCGCGCGAGGGCCGTGTGCCTTTGCACAAACTGCGTGCCGATATTGATTATGGTGTTGCAACAGCCAAAACAACTTATGGCACCTGCGGCGTCAAAGTGTGGATTTATCTTGGCGATCTTAAAGGGAAGCAAATGTCGCGTGCCATGCAGCAACCCAAAGAAGCGCAAGGGGGTTAAGGGGTTATGTTGAGTCCTAAGAAAACAAAACATCGCAAGGCCTTTAAGGGGCGCATTCACGGTGTGGCGCAGCGTGGCAACACGGTGGCGTTTGGCTCGTACGGCATGAAAGCCATGGCGCCCGAGCGTATTACGGCACGCCAAATCGAGGCTGCGCGCCGTGCGATCACCCGTTACATCAAGCGTCTTGGCAAGGTGTGGATTCGCGTTTTTCCCGATGTGCCTGTCAGCCAAAAGCCGGCTGAAGTGCGCATGGGCAGCGGTAAAGGGTCGCCCGAGTTTTGGGCTTGCCGTGTGAAGCCGGGCCGCGTGTTGTTTGAGATCGAGGGTGTGTCAGAAGAGCTGGCCCGTCGTGCCTTTACTTTGGGTGCAGCCAAGTTGCCTATTCCCACCAAATTTGTAACAAGGCAGTGGAGTTAAACATGGCGGCCATTTTAAAAGAACTTCTGTCAAAAGATCAGGCAAGCTTGCGCAAGCAGTATCAAGATTTAGCGCACGAGCTTATGGGGTTGCGTTTTCAGCATCAGGCAAAACAATTAAAAAACACGCAGTCACTGTCAAAAGTGCGTCGTGAAAAGGCGCGTGTTAAAACGGCGCTTTCAATGTTGCAAAAGAAAGGTCAAGAATAATGGCACGTCGCGTGTTAAAAGGGGTTGTGGTTAGCGACCGTTCAGACAAAACAGTGCATGTCGAGGTCGAACGGCGTTTTATGCACCCTTTGTATCGCAAAACAGTGCGTCGCAAAACAAAGTTTGCGGCCCATGATCCTGAAAACACCTATCGTGTGGGTGATGCGGTTTCTATTATCGAAACGCGTCCTTACTCAAAAACAAAAACGTGGGCTGTTTTGGGTGCCGAGGCGGCAGCGCCCTCAAAAGACTTAAAAGAAGGGGCTGCGCAGTGATGGCCGTGTGTGCTTTTGTGAAACCTCATACGCTTTTAAAGGATGTTTAAATGATACAGATGCAAACAGTTTTATCGGTGGCCGACAACTCAGGCGCACGTAAAGTGCAGTGCATCAAGGTGCTTGGTGGCTCAAAGCGCTGGATTGCAGGCATTGGCGACTTGATTGTGGTGTCGGTTAAAGAGGCACAGCCACGCAGCAAAGTCAGTCAGGGCGATGTGAAGCGCGCGGTGATCGTGCGCACAAAGTCACCTCTTAAAAGGGCAGACGGCACGCAAACGCGTTTTGATGACAACGCCGTTGTGTTGGTTGAGAACAATAAAGAGCCTTTGGGGACACGTGTTTTTGGTCCTGTCACGCGTGAATTGCGTGAGGCGGGCTATAACAAAATTTTATCGTTGGCGCCGGGGGTCATTTGATGGGTTATAAGTGGAAAATTCGCAAAGGTGACCAAGTTGTGGTCACAACTGGCAAAAGCAAAGGCACAGTGGGCGAGGTGTTGGCCGTTAAGCGTGATGCCGAGCGTGTGCTGGTGAAGGGTGCTAACATGGTGAAGCGTCACCAAAAGCCATCGCAAGCGCATCCACAAGGTGGTTTGATTCAAAAAGAGGCATCGCTTCACATTTCGAACGTTGCCCATGTGGATCCCAAAACAAAAAAGCCCACGCGGTGCGGTTTTCGGTTTTTAAAAGACAAAACGCGTGTTTTGTTTGCCAAAAAATCTGGTGAGGAGATCAAGCGCTAAGGCTTGTAGGAATTATTTATGTCACGCTTAAAAGAGTATTACGAAAGCACCCTAAGAGACCAAATCAAAAAAGAACTTGGTATTCAAAACATGTTGGCTGTGCCAAAGCTTGAAAAAATCGTTTTGAATATGGGTGTGGGGCGCCGCGCTGTGCAAGACAGCAAGGCTGTTCAGGCCGCTAAAGAAGATTTGGCCTTGATTGCAGGTCAGCAGCCCGTGATCACCAAAGCCAAGCGATCTATTGCCGGCTTTAAGCTGCGTGAAGGTATGCCCATTGGTGCCAAGGTCACGCTGCGCAAAAAGCGTATGTACGACTTTTTAGAGCGCTTAACCACGATGGCTTTGCCCCGTGTGCGCAACTATCAGGGTGCGTCGCCTAAAAGTTTTGACTCAAAAGGCAACTATGCGCTGGGCATTCCCGAGCATACGGTGTTTTACGAGGTTGATTACAACAAAGTTTCTTATACAATGGGGCTTGATGTGGTTTTTGTAACAACGGCCCAAGACAAAAAGGGCAGCTTTTTGTTACTTAAAGGTTTAGGTATTCCGCTAAAGGGAGAAGTATAGTCGTGGCAAAAAAGAGCGCCATTGAAAAAAACAAAAATCGCTTGCGTCTGATCTCTAAAAGCGCAAGTCGTAGGCAGCGTTTGAAAAAAGAAGCCTGCCTTAAGACGGCTTCTTTGGAGGAGCGGTTTAAAGCAACATTGAAGCTGGCACAAATGCCCCGCAATGGTGCAAAAGTGCGTTATCGTCGCAGGTGCTTTTTAACGGGGCGCCCCCGCGGTGTGCATCGTGAGTATGGTTTGTCGCGTATTGCGATTAGAGAGCTTGCGCTTTTTGGTGAGCTGCCTGGTGTGATTAAGGCAAGTTGGTAAGGAAGATACATGATAAACGATCCGATAGCTGATCTTTTAACACGCATTCGCAATGCGGCGCGTGCAGGCAAAAAAGAGTGCGCAGCACCAGCATCGCGCATGGCAAGGCATCTTTTGGATGTTCTGGTGCGTGAAGGTTATATCACCGGGTATGATCAGCATAATGTGCGCAAAGGCGTTGATGTGTTGCAGATTCAGTTGCGGTATCACAATGGCCGGCCGGCGTTTGATGTGATTGAACGCGTGTCAAAGTTGGGTCGCCGTGCCTATACATCGCTGCGTGATATGCCGCGCGTGAATGGCGGATTGGGCATTTCGGTTTTGACAACATCAAAGGGTGTTTTGTCAGACAGCGAAGCCTTTAGCCAGGGCGTTGGTGGCGAAGTTGTGTGTCGGGTTTATTAAGCGAGAAAAGGATAGAGCATTATGTCGCGGGTTGGTAAAAAGCCTATCGTTTTGCCCGAAGGTGTGACTTTAACGCAAGAGGAAGATCTTCTCTCGTTCAAAGGCAGTATGGGAACTCAAAGCGTTCAAGTGCCAGCAGAAGTTTTGTGCGATGTGGCAGACAAAACGCTGACCTTTCGTCCCAAGGCTGATACAAAAAGAGCAGCCATTCTTTGGGGCATGGTGCGCAGCTTGGCGCAAAACGCCGTCGAGGGTGTGTCAAAGGGCTTTAAAACAGACATCAAAATGATTGGTGTGGGTTACAGGGCCGCTTTGCAAGGGCGCACGCTGAAGTTGCAACTGGGCTTTAGTCATGATGTTTTGTTCGACTTGCCCGAGGGCGTTGATGTGAAAACAAAAAGCGCCACCGAGTTTTCGGTTTTAGGTGCATCCCGTCAAAAGGTGGGTCAAGTTGTGGCCGAGTTGCAGGCGTTTCGTAAGCCCGAGCCTTATAAAGGCAAAGGTGTGCATCGCTTGGGTCAATTTGTTTTGAGAAAAGAAGGTAAGAAGAAGTAAATGGCATATCTTCAAGGTTTTGAAAAACGCAAGGCACGTGCGCGCTTTCATCTTAAAAAGCGCAACACAGATCGTCCGCGCCTTTCGGTTTTTCGCTCGGGCAGGCACATGTATGCACAAGTTATCGATGATGCAACCAATCAAACGCTTGCAGCGGCATCGTCTCTTGATAAAGAGATGCGCTCTCAAAAGCTAAAAGGGGCTGATATGGCCGAAGCTGTGGGCAAAATGGTGGCCGAGCGTGCAAAGAAAAAGAAGATTGAAAAAGTCGTTTTCGACCGTGGTGGTTACTTGTATCACGGACGTGTGGCAAAATTTGCAGAGGGCGCGCGTTCAAGCGGGCTGTCATTTTAAGAGGATTGTATGGCAAGAGAGACGTCAAATCAGAAGCGCGATGAAAAAGAAGCTCTGTTTCAAGAGCTGATCAGTGTAAGGCGCGTTACCAAGGTGGTGAAGGGTGGTAAGAACTTCTCTTTCTCTGCGTTGGCTGTGGTGGGTGATCGCTCGGGCTCGGCCGGTTATGGTACGGGCAAGGCGAAAGAGGTCTCGAAAGCCATTCGAAAAGCAACCGATCAAGCGACAAAGCAAATGGTCAGGGTGCCCTTAAAGCAAGGGCGTACACTGCATCATGATATCAAGCTTGCCTCGGGCGCAACGTTGGTTCAGCTTCGCTCGGCGCCGGCTGGTACCGGTGTGATTGCCGGTGGTGCTATGCGCGCTGTTTTCGAAGCCTTTGGTGTTTTGGATGTGGTGAGCAAATCCCTTAAAAGCTCAAACCCTCACAACTTGGTGCATGCAACCTTTAAGGCCTTGCGTGCCATTGTGCCGCCTCGTTTGGTGGCCCAGCGTCGGGGGAAACGCATCACCGAGGTTTTCTCGAAAGCTAATGCCGTTGCTGAGGGTGAGCAAAAAGCCGCTGATGCCAAAAAGCCAGCCAAATCTGCAGCACAAGACAAGCAAGTTGAAAAGGGTTAAGATTCGCTCATGGAACTGAATACCATTAAAGATCATGTGAAAGCACGCAAGCCACGCAAACGCGTTGGGCGCGGCATTGCTTGTACCAAAGGCAAAACCTGTGGGCGTGGCCATAAAGGCCAAAAATCGCGCACGGGTGTGTCGATTAAGGGTTTTGAGGGCGGTCAAATGCCTATCCACATGCGCATGCCAAAGCGTGGTTTTAAGCCTGTGAATGGCAAAACCTATCAATTGCTTTCTATCGAGCGTCTTGCAGATCTTGTTGAAAAAGGCGTGTTGAAAGCTGACGAGCAAGTGACAGCAGCCAGCTTAAAAGACAAAAAAGTGATCAGGCGTGTTAAGGATGGCGTGCGTCTTGTGGGCAAGGGTAAACTTTCTTGCGCCTTAACGCTTTCGCTTTCTGGCGCATCTTCTTCAGCGCGCAAAGCGGTTGAAGAGGCAGGAGGCAAATTTCTTTAAAAAACAGCTGGGGTAGCTTAAGGGTATGTTAAACGAGCAGGCAATGCGGTCGTCCTTTACATGGGAGGCCTTTTCAAAAGCCGATGCGCTTAAAAAGCGTATCTTTTTTACCTTGGGTGTTTTGATTGTTTATCGCCTGGGCACATATATTCCGCTTGCTGGGGTCAATCCGCAAGTAATGATGGAAATTGTGCGTCAAAACTCGGGCGGCTTTCTGGGCATGCTTGATATGTTTTCGGGTGGTGCGCTTGGGCGTGCAACCATTATGACGCTGAGCATCGTGCCTTACATCACGGCCAGCATTATCGTGCAGTTGTTAACGGCCATTATTCCGCAGTTTGAAGCGTTGCGCAAAGAGGGCGACTCGGGTCGCAAAAAGCTGAACCAATACACCCGTTATCTAACAGTGATTCTCGCCTCGGTTGAATCGTATGCGATTGCCGTGGGGCTTGAGCATCTAAGCAGCGCAAGCGGCTCGCTTGTGTTAGAGCCGGGCTTCTTTTTTCGCGTGGCCACGGTGATTACGCTTGTGGGGGCGACTCTCTTTTTGGTGTGGCTGGGTGAGCAAATTACAGCACGCGGTATTGGCAACGGCACGTCCATGATTATCTATGCGGGCATCGTGGCAAACCTGCCGCAATCGGCGCTGCGCATGCTTGAGCTGGGCAGAACAGGTGCTCTGCACGTTGGCATTATGGTGGGTGTGATGGCCGTTTTGGTGGCGGTGATTGCGTTTATCGTCTTTATGGAGCGTGCTTTTCGCAAAGTGACTATTCACTATCCCAAGCGGCAAATGGGGCGCGCGATGACGCAAGAGCAAGCCAGTTACTTGCCCATTAAGCTGAACAGCTCGGGCGTGTTGCCGGCTATTTTTGCCGCCTCGGTTTTAATGATGCCACGCGCGTTAAGCAGCTTTTCGTCTCTTGGTGCGTCATCGAAGCTGGGCATGTTCTTAAGTTATTTTGATCACGGCCGGCCGCTTTATATGCTGCTGTCGTCGGCACTGATTATCTTTTTTGCTTTCTTTTACACGGCGATTGTGTTTAATCCCGAAGAGACGGCTGAAAACCTTAGAAAAAGCCATGGGTTTGTGCCAGGGTATAAGCCTGGTGCGCCAACGGTGGCCTTTTTTGATTATTTGCTGACACGTTTAACGGTTTTAGGGGCGGCTTATTTGGCCTTTGTGTGCTTGTTGCCCGAGCTTTTGATGTCGCAAATTCACATTCCGTTTTTCTTTAGCGGTACAAGTTTGCTGATTTTGGTAAGTGTGACAATGGATACCGTGTCGCAAGTGCAGACACATTTGATTTCCTATCAATACGAAGGCTTGCTTAAAAACCGTTACGCCAGAAGAGGATAGCTGTGCGTATTGTTTTACTTGGGCTTCCAGGATCGGGAAAAGGGACGCAAGCGCGTCTTTTAAGCAGCTCTTTAAAAGTACCTTTTTTGGGGGCGGGTGACCTGTTGCGTCTTGAGGTGAAAGAGCAAACGCCCCTTGGCAAGCTTTTAAAACCCATCTTAGATGCGGGTGATTTTCCCGATGAAAAGCTTGTGGTGGACATTTGTCTTAAACACATTTTAGCGATGGATGGCTTTGTGCTTGAAGGCTTTCCGCGCACCAAAACACAGTATTTGTTGTTTGAAGAAGCGTTGAAAAAAGTCAATAAAAAAATGGATGCCTTCTTTTATCTTGATTTGCCAGAAGAGGAGGCGGTCAGGCGTCTTGCAGGTCGTGTAACCTGTCTTTCGTGTGGTGCAACCTATGGTGCCAAAGACATTGATAAAAAAACATGTGATTTTTGTGGCAAAGACACCATGGGTGTGCGTGCCGACGACAAAGATGATGTGGTGCGCAAGCGCTTGCGTCTTCAAAAAGAGCGCAACGATATTTTGCTGTCTTGCATGCAAAGCAGTGGTGTTGTGTACACAATTGATGCCACGCAAACACCAGATCAGGTGACGCAATCTGTGCTGGATGTGTTGGCAAAGCCGTCGCCCTAAAAAGTTTGTTGGTTCGTTAAAAAGGTTTGTTTGTGATGCGTTTTAAGAAAAAAGACGTTTGTCTTTGGATGGTGCTGT
>JBAJNL010000003.1:0-55031 GCA_036881885.1 Holosporaceae bacterium | reverse complement strand
TATATCTCTTAAGGTGAAAGAAAAACCCTAAGGGGTCACACGCCTTTTTTGGTCGCCTCTTTCATGCCAAGGCTTTGTTTTAGCGCCTCTTTTGGGTTTGAAAGCGCACCCTTAAATTCTTTAAAGCTTTGGTGAATGTCGCTTGTGGTTTGTACAGCCCACATAACGTTTTTCAGGTGGCGTATATAAGTGGGGAGTGCCAAAACATGTTTGCCTATTTTTTCGGCTTTGGTGAAAGCAGTATGCGCGGCCATAACGCTTGCCGAGATGGGCAGCACATAGGGACCGATGCTCATATAAGCGGCCACCGCGGTCAGTGTGGCAGCGCTACCAGCGGCAGCCCCTAAAGCCACTGTGGTTTTGGGATGTTTTTTACAAAATGCTGCAACGGCGCCTTCTTCATCCGTTTTTTCGCAAACCTTTCTTTCAGATTGGTGCAAACTTTTCGCAAGTTTCTCTGGCAGTGTCACGGTAAAAGAGGGCAGTGTTTCTTCCCTAAAAGAGGGGTCTGACTTAAGTTTGCCGATGGCTTTTTTAAGCCAGGTCAAAGCTTGTTTTTCATTTAAAAAGCCCTTGACCTTTTGAAAAGATTTGTACAAAACGCTTGCGGTTTTAATGCCTGTGGTCAGTGTTGTGACAAAAGGAATAACGTGCGGGCCAACGCTTGCACAGCCTGCAATGGCGCACAGCGTGACCGTTGCACCCGCAGCGGCGCCTTTTTTGGCTGCCATGGTGTCGGCGTTGTCGGCATGATGTTTTTGTACTGCACGCGCTGTCTCTTTTTGTTGTTTTTCAGCTTCTTCTGCGACAGCTTTCACGTATTGCTTTGCTTGGGTTAGCGCTCTTTTTTTAAGCTCAGCTTTGCAGGTATCTTTGTATTCTTTGGCTTTTCTTTCAACAAGGTGTAGTGCTTTTTCTTTGGCTGCCTCAAATAAGCCTGCTTTGGGTGCGTTTGTTGAAGGTATATCCGGCATTGGCACCACATGATGTGACTCTTGTGCCCAGGCGGTATGATGAAAAAGACAAGCAAGCACAAGCCAATGTGCCCGTTTTAAAAGAGGGGTAATGCTATTTTGAGCTTTGGATCTTTTTTGAGAGCTCTTGCATCGTGCTGTTCAAATCAAACACGGTCTTTTGGACTTCTGTTGTGCTGTAAGGGCCCTCCCATCCAAGTACCAAGCCTGCAGCCTCTATGCCAGCATTGCTTAAAGCGACTGCTTTGCCGCCAGCGGTCGCGCTTCCACGCAGTTCGATGGCGTTACTTGCAAGGCGACTCGATGCGCCTGTGATGTTGCCAGCACTTTTGATGCCTTGGCAGATGGGGAACACTTCTGGTCCTATCTGCACGAACCCTCCCAAATAGCTGAGTGTCAGTGTTGTGTTGGCGCCCTCGGCAAATCCTTCGACAGCTGCCATGGCTTGTGGATGCTTGTCTCGCAGATGTTTGTGTGCACTTTGCGCATGTTTGGCGCCTGATTCAATGGCACGTTGCCCCGTGCTGGCAGCTTTTTTAAGGAACGCGATGAATTGTTCTGCGTTCATTTTACCTTTTTGCCAACTCTTTGGCATCTTGATGGTGGTTCTGACTTCAGGCATTTTGGCACCATGGGGCACCATTTTTTTGATGACTGCACCCAGCTGCTCCATTCTTTTCGCAAGCTGAATGCCGGCGCCTGCTTTCTTGGCTTGTAAGAAGGCAGCATGCATTTCTTTGCTTGTATTCCACAGCATTTGGGCGGTCAGCACACTGACTGTTAGTTCTGAGACATATGTAACCAGTTCGCCACCCACAACAGCGCACACGGCAATTGTGATAAGGGTTGTCATGGCACCTGCGGCCGCGCCTTTTGCTTTTGCCACTGTTGTAGGGGCTGCTTTCGCAAGCTTGTTAAGGGGTGTTTGAGCAACCTTTTTGACTTTATACACTTCGTTCTTGGCCGCATGCAGGGCATCGCTTGCAGGCTGTTGCACCCAGGTTTTCATTAACTTTTTAAAGGCTTCTGCTTTGCCCCATGTAAAACGCAAGGCCTTGTTGACTGAAGCCTCAACCTTTGTCACAAGCGCAGGTGGCGTTGGGATAGGCGGTCTCATTAACATTCCGTGCGGCACAGCGGGGGAGCTATACAAAAAGATCAAAAGAAAGAAAAATCTTGTGATGAAACGCGTCATAGGTGTCTCTGTTTTATTCAGGTGAGCAAAGCAAAGAAAATGCCAGAATGGTTTTTGAAGATTGTCTTTGTGCTGTGCAGGATAAAAACTTGCGCTTCTTGTGGGGTCGTGGCATGGTCATGACATGACGCAGCCTGTGCTTGACATTGCAACACACACTTTGGCCGTTTTGGCGCGTGAAAGTTTTTTGTTGCCTTTCGTTGCCTTTGGGCTGATGACGCCGTGGCGTCGGTCGTTTGCTGACGTGACCTTAATTGTTTTAACCGGTCTTGTAACGTTAAGCTTCTTAGCTGCCTTTATTGACATCAAAGATCTTTCGTATCCTGCGCCTTTGTACGTTTTTCCCAGTGGCCATTTTGTTGGCGTGACTTTGGTTTTTGGGTGGCTGATCAGGTGTGTCTCACAGCTTTGGTTGAAAACAGTGTTGTTTCTTTTTGTGGGGCTGGTTGGGTGGTCACTTTGGTGGCAAAATCTTCAAACGCCCACAGATCTGTTGTTTGGGATTTTAACGGCTGCGTGTTTTGTAAAAGGGTACCAGATGCTTTTGCAACACAGGTGGTGTCATGATTCGCTTAAGGTTGCGGGCATTGTGCTGTCTTTGGTGTGTGCGCTGGTCATGGCGGGGCTTTTTTATTGGGCGCACATTGCAGCGCATGTCTGGATTGCCTTTTACATCCTTTGTGGTTTTTCTGTTGCCAATTTGTTTAACCCAATTGAAATCAGCGGTCCGCCGTTTAAGTCTATCGGTGCCGCAGGTTTTTTGTTGTTGGGCATTGTGCTAGCGCGTTTTGCAAGCGGTGCTTTGCAGCAAATCTGGGTTGAAGAAGCGGTCTTTTTTGCACCATGGGCAGCCGTTGGGTTTTTGCCTTTGCTCATATCTGCTTCTTTTAAAAGGTTTTTCTAGAAAACACCCTTGTGGGGGTGCCCTTGCTCAAATACTTGATTTGATCAATGATATGGATAAAAATGAAGCGTATCCTATCCAGAGAAAGATAAGAAAAGTGTCTGAAATAAGTGTAGATCATATGTCACAAACGGTTACTCGTCAGTCTAGTGTTGGGCTTTTTGCCTGGCTTGCTTGGGGCTGTGGTGCGTTGTTTTATGCCTACCAGTTTGCGCTGCGTGTGTCGCCCAGTGTGATGGCCGGCGAGCTGATGCAGACACTTAGCCTTGATGCAGCGGGTTTTGGCTTGTTGGCATCTTTTTACTATTATGGCTACGCCTTCTTCCAGGTGCCGGCAGGGTCGTTGCTTGATATCTTGGGGGCCAGGCGTGTTTTGCTGGCCTTTGTCGCCTTGTGCTTTGTGGGCGCATTGTGCTTTATGTCACCTTTTTTGTGGCTTGTTTATCTGGGGCGCCTTTTAATTGGCATTGGCTCGGCCGCCAGCTTTTTGGCATGTATTAAGATTGCCACAACTTACTTTAAGCCACGTCAAATGGCACTTTTAACCGGTTTAAGCGTTTTTTTGGGCACCATGGGAGCTGTGGGAGGCGGTGCGCCTTTGGCCGCGGGTGTTGGTCTTTGGGGCTGGCGTTTTGTGATGATGATTTTGGTCTTTATGGTCGTGGGGCTTTTTGTGGCCAGCTTTATTTTCGTTAAGCAAACACCCAAAACACAAGCGGCGGCAGAGCAACCCAAAACCTCTTTGCTGCAAGATCTTAAAATGTTGCTGTGTAAAAAACAAACATGGGTCATTGGGCTTTATGGTGTTTTGATGTATGTGCCCTTAGCCACGTTTTGTGATCTTTGGGGACCATCCTGTTTGGTGGCGATGTATGGTGTCACAACAACCGATGCTGCTTTTTTGGTGTCTCTTATCTATATTGGTTTGGGTGTTGGGGCGCCGCTCAGTTCAATGGTGCTGGGTTGGTTTAAAAGCTATCGGTTGTGCTTTTTTGCCTCAAGCAGTTTAGGTGTGACACTCTTCCTGCTTTTGCTGTCGGGTTGGTCGATGCCTTACTATGCGCTGTTTGCTTTGATGTTGGCCATTGGCCTTGCGATTGCGCCACAGGTGATGGCTTTTCCGCTGATTACACAGCTGAACCCCCAGCGTATTGCAGGCACAGCCAGTGGTTTGCACAACATGATTTGCATGCTTAGCGGTGTGGTGATGCAGCCGCTTGTGGGCAACTTGCTTGAGTGGCGCCTTAAAGCAGGCGGCGTGCCGCAAAAAGAAGATTTTATGTTCAGCCTAGCTGTTGTGCCTGTGGCGCTTTTGCTGGCCTTTGTGTGCACCTTTTTTGTCAGCTCTGTGCGTCATGAAACGTCGGCGTAGCTTTTTTTGTAAAGCACATCCATCTTCTTGGTATGTGCTTTAAACACCTTGAGGTCTTTGCCGGCAAGCTTGATTCGTGGCAAAATTTTAACCGACTTGGGGTTAATTTGGCGGCCATTTTTCAAAAGTTCAAAGTGCAGGTGAGGGCCGGTGACGCGTCCGGTAGCGCCCACATAGGCAATAACATTGCCTTGCTTCACGCGTGCGCCCACCCTAAGGCCTTTTTTAAAGCCGTTTAAGTGGGCATAGGCTGTTGAGTAACCCGAGATGTGACGGATGCGCATATAATTACCATAGCTACCTCGGCGGCCCATGCAGACAATCGTGCCGTTGCCAGCGGCCATCACAGGTGTACCGCGAGGTGCTGCAAAGTCAACACCTCTATGCATTTTTGTATAGCCAAGAATGGGGTGTGAGCGATAGCCATACCCCGAGCTAAGGCGTGCGCCGTCCACAGGCGTGCGCAAAAAATAGCTTTTAAGGCCTTGGCCTTTTTCATCAAAAAAGTCCACATCTGCATGCCGTGGGCGTTTAAAATAATAGATGCGTGTTTTTTTGCCGCGCAAGATCACCTCGACCAAAAGACATTTCTCTTGTTTTTCCGCACCGGTTTTTTTGTTCACTTTTTTCTCAAACAAAATGCGAAATTGGTCGCCTGGGTGCAGATCGCGCTGCAGATCAAATTTATAGCCAAGTGCTTGTACCACTTTGTGCAGCATGCGCGTGTCCAAGCCTTGCTTGCGTGCGTCTTGATAAAAACAGGTGCGAATGCGTCCTTGCACCAGCTGATGCCTGCTTTCGGTGGGGTGCACGATGGTTTTGGCGGTAAAGGTGCCTTGCTTGTTGCGCGTGATCCGCACTTCTTTGGCAAAGCCTTTTTTGATAGAGAGATAGTTAAGGCAGATCTCGTTTGTGGTCTCGCCCGGCTTGTAGTTAATCTTAAAGTGCGTGCCTGTTTTGATATCGCGTACGTTGATGTGCTTTTTCAGCTCTTGCACAACGTTGTTGCGATCTGTAAGGCTAATGCGGTTTTCTTGCAATGTTTGCGTAATGGTGCTGCCAGCTTTGACGATAATATTTTTTGAAAAAACCAAAGGGTCAGGCGCCGGCACAAAGCGTGTGACTTTTTTAGCAGGCTTTGTGGGCGAGGGTTTTGTGTGAAAAAAAGAAAGCTGTGATCGCCAGCTTAGTGAACAAAGGGCCACAAGATAGGTAGCCAAGATGGGTGCCAAGCCCACCATAAGGCGTTTTCTAAATAAAAGCGTTTGCGGCGAAGTGCTGGTAAAAAGATTTTTCTTCAAAAACTGTCGCATATCTTCTAACAAGGCAAAAAAGGGTTAAATAAGTGCTGCATGTGTGGTTAAGTGTCCTTCTTACTTCCAAGATAACTGCTTAAAGAGCGCACCTCTTTTTGGGTTGCAGACAAATGCGATTCAAGTTGTGCAAAAAAGGTTTCTAAAAACCGTGTCAGCGAGGTTTCAAAATGCAGCCCCTTGTCTTGATAGCGCAACACAAACGTCTGAAGCGATTGCGCAATTTGCTGAATGTCTTGCCTGTATGTTTGGGCGCTGGCGCTGGTCTCTTCTGTTGTGATCACAAACTTCTTAAGGGCATGAGACAGATGCAGCATGCCGTCACGCAGCAGCTTTTGTTCGTTTTGCTGCAGTGCAATCAGGCGCTCGGTTTTCTCAAGCGATGACGAAATCTCTTGCCAAAAGACTTTCAACGGCTCAAGCCAACCCATCTCGGCGTGCATCTTTTCATTTTTTAAAAGCCAGGCACGTTTGCAGTGCGCTTCAAACACGCACCATACGCTTTCAAAATGGCGATGAAAGCTTTTTATTTTCATCGAAAAAAAGCCTAAAACAAGGGCGCCTAACATACCAAAAAGTGACGTGCTAAAGGCTGTTTGCATGCCGCCTAAGGGCTGTTTTAAAGCGTCTTTTAGCAAAAAGATAAAGGGGGCACCGTCGGCGCTTTGCAAGTCAAGATTGGTCAGTGCACTGACTACGCCCTGAATGGTTAGCGACAGCCCCCAGAATGTGCCGATAAGGCCCAAAAAAACTGAAATGCTGATCAGGTAGGTTAAAAGCGACAGGGCTGTGTCAAGGCGCGTACTTAACAATGTGCGGTACAGCTCTTTTTTGTCAGATGAAGGTGTGCCGCCAAATATTTTATAAAGCCATAAGGGGGCGTTCTCGATGTGCTCGGGCAAAAAATCTGGCGCCCAGGCTTTGAAGAAAAGAAAGCCCTTTTGCACCTGCCATGTGTGAAACAAGCTGTAGGTAATGCCCAAAGTGATGCAAACGATAATGGCGGTGTTTAAATAAACATTGGCAAAGAAAAACGTGATTAAAAGATTTCTGCACACAAGGGCGCCCAACAAAAGGACAAAAGTTGCCAACAATGGCCACCTTAAAAAAGAAGCCGCAAAGTGAGGTGTTGGCGGCGATTCTGTGTGCATAGGATGCGTCCCAAAGAGTTTAACACGCAGTACATGCAATAAATGTTTGAAAAACAGAGGCATGCCTTATCGTTGGCATGCTACTAAAATGGCCGTGTCTTCGCAAGGGGTGGCCGCAACTTTTCACGTGGTTTTTCGGCGCAAACGACGAGGTAAGGTTTTTTGAGAGATTTTTCTGTAAAGTTTTATAAAAGGCGTGTCTTGCTTGCAAGCATTTTTTCACGCTATAAGTGAAACAAAAAAGTTATTTCATTTTATGGATTTTTCTCTTTGGGCCCTTTTTGCCGGCGCAGACTTTGTGGTGCAGCTGGTGATGATTGCGCTGGTGGCTGCTTCGCTGGCCGCATGGTCAATCTTTTTTTCAAAGGTGCTTTTGCTGCGGCGCCTGAACACACTGTCTTCTGTTTTTGAGCACCAGCTTTGGTACGGCAACTATCCCTTAGAGCGTCTTTATAAGTTGTTTGGAAAAGCTCCCAAAGAGCCGTTTTCAAATCTGTTTCAAACCGGCTTAAAAGAAGGTGCCAATCTCTCTCATGTCAAAACCGATACAATGCAAGCGAAAGAGGCAACCAAAAAGTACCTTGAAGATATTGTCTCTGTTTTGGCGCGCAAAGAGCTGCAAGGGTTGCAAACGCACATTGGTTTTTTGGCGTCCATTGCGTCAACATCTCCTTTTATTGGTCTTTTCGGCACCGTTTGGGGGATCATGGGCAGCTTTGAAGCCATTGCCAAAGCCGGCGATACCAGCTTAACCGTTGTGGCACCGGCGATTGCCGAGGCTTTGTTTGCAACGGCCCTTGGCTTGTTTGTGGCGATTCCGGCCACGCTTTGCTATAACAAGCTGACAAACGATCTAAAGCAGTATGGCGTAAGGCTGCAAACGTTTTCAAAGCAACTTTGCCTGTTTTTGGCCAAAGAATTGGCCACAAAGGGTATTCAGCGGACATAGGGTGATGGCTTTTTCTTTGTTTGATTCTGATCAAGATCCTCTAGAGTCAAAACCTATGGCAGAGATCAATGTGACGCCAATGGTGGACGTGATGTTGGTGTTGTTGGTCATTTTTATGGTGGCGGCTCCTTTGATGACAGGCAGCGTGCCGGTTGATTTGCCCAAGGGAACGCGCGCGCAAAAATCTGTTAAAGAAGCACCATTGATTTTAACCCTTGATGTGCAAAAAAAGCTTTATGTGGGCAAAAAGCATGTGGTTAAAGATCAGCTGGCGGCGGCGCTTGGGCCGCTTGATAAAAACAAACGCGTTTATCTAAAGGCTGACCGAAGACTGTCATATGGTGAGGTGATGGCGCTGATGGATGATTTGCAAAGCCTGGGATACAGCCTTGCGTTGCTTAGCGAGACAAAAAAACCAGCTGCTAAACGTTAAAGGTAGAAAGGTCGCTGTTTGACGTGAGTTACCAAGACCCAGCGCAATTTAAATTTGCTTTTTGTCTTTCGTGCGTTTTGCACTTGGTGATCGTGACGGCGCTGGCCGTTTCTTGGCGTTTTGAAAAAAACACCATCAAAGAGCCCTTTGCGGTGCCCATCGAACTTTTGTCCGAGGCAGACCTTGCATGGCCTGAAGAGCCCAAAGCACCCGCGCCGGTGGTCAAGTCAGAAAAGCCGGCAGAAGTCAAAAAAGAAACGCCGCCCGAGCCGCCAAAAAAAGAAGTGCCCAAACCCACACCTGATAAAGTGCCGGTGCCCAAACCCAAAAAAGAGGTTAAAAAGCCGCCGCAGAAAGCCAAGCCAAAAAAAGAGGTTAAAAAACCAGAGCCCAAAAAGTCGGCACCTCAAAAACAGAAAAAGAAAACCCTTGACGAGCTTTTAGCGACCACACAGTCTGTGGGCAAAAGCGGCAGTAAAAAGGGCTCTCGCCGTGCCAGTCAACGGGCGTTGGCGCTTGAAGAGATGGCGAAGAAAAAGCGCCTGATTTTCTCGATTCAGCAGCAGCTGATGGCCTGCTGGCACATCAGTTCTGAGAACGTGCGCAACGCCACAGACGTGGTGGTAGCGGTGGCGCTGCGTTTGGGGGAAGAGGGATATATTCTGTCAGCGCGTACGCTGCGCAACAAAAGCACCTATACGCATCCGCATTTTAAAGAAATGGAGCAAAGCGTGCACCGCGCCTTTGATAACCCGCAATGCAAACCGCTTCATTTGCCAAAAGAAATGTATGATACGTGGAAAGAGGTCATCATCCGCTTTTCGCCCAAAGACTAAGGCACAACCATGAGACTTTCGCCATCTGCTATTGAACCTGGGTCATCGTTTGCCGAGGCACTTTTGGTGTGGTACGGGCAAAGTGCCCGATCTTTTGTGTGGCGCCAAAAAAAGCCCAACCCTTACCATGTGTGGCTTAGCGAAATGATGTTGCAGCAAACCACCACCCAAACAGTGACGCCGTATTTTGAAGCTTTTACCAAAAGGTGGGGCAGTTTTCAGCACCTCAGCCAAGCGTCACTGTCTGATGTTTTGCAGCAGTGGCAAGGGCTTGGTTATTACAGGCGCGCTGAAAATGTATGGCGTTGTGCCAAAGAGGTTGCCACTAATCATCAAGGAGTGTTGCCGCAAGAGGTCAACGCGCTTTTAAAGCTGCCCGGTATCGGCCCTTACACGGCAGCGGCCATCAGTACCATTGCCTTTGAAAAGTCCGCCGTGGCCGTTGATGGCAATATTGCACGGGTTTTTTCGCGTCTTTTATGCCTTAAAGAAAGTGCAACCGATCTTTTAAAAGTGGTGCGCCTTGAGGCCAAAAGCTTTTTGCCTCAAGACTCTGTTCTGAAAAACAAATCTTTCCCAAGGCCTTATGGTGATTATACCCAGGCATTGAGGGATCTTGGTGCATCGATCTGTACGCCTCAGGCACCCAAATGCTTGCTGTGTCCCGTGCGCTCATTTTGCAAGGCTGCGCGCCTTGGCACACAAGGTGAGTTTCCACGCAAAAAAGAAAAGAAAGCTCAGCCGCATCGTTATGGCGCGTTTTTCTTTGTGGTGTGCAAAAAAGACGGCACTTTTTTGATGCAAAAAGAACAGAACGCTTTACTGAAGGGGTTGTGGCGTCCGTTAACCACTGCATGGGGTGCGCAAAAACAAGAGTGGATACCACCCTTAGCATCAACATGGCAGAACATAGGCACAGTTCAGCATGTTTTTACCCACTTCAAGCTTTGCCTTGAGCTTTTCTATACCCAGATGCCCGACAAAAACCTCTCGCACAAGGGCACCTGGGTTTCGCTGGCTGATCTTGAAAGTTACCCTGTTTCAACGTTGGCGAAAAAAGCGCTAAAATGTTACAAGGGTTTTGTATCACCAAAGGCAGCGTGAATAGCATGGCGATTTTAGGCATTGAAAGCAGCTGTGATGAAACGGCCGCTGCGGTGATTGATAGCGCAGGCAAGGTGTTGTCGCACCAGGTGGTCTCGCAAATGAAAGATCATGCAAGCTGGGGCGGTGTGGTGCCGCAAATTGCAGCCAGGGAGCATGCCGAAGTCCTGGGTCCCCTTGTGCAAAAAACACTAAAAGAGGCCGATCTTGCCGCGAGGGATCTTGCCGCTGTTGCAGCCACCGCGGGGCCGGGCCTTGTGGGCAGTGTGATGTTGGGGCTGGTGTTTGCCAAAACCATGGCCGCTGCGCTTGATAAGCCTTTTTTGGCCATCAATCACCTTGAGGGGCACGCGTTGTTGTCGCGTCTTACCAATGACGTGCGTTTTCCTTATCTGCTTCTGCTTATCTCGGGCGGGCATACGCAGTTTTTTGTGGTGAACGATTTGGGTTCATACGTTTTATTGGGCCAAAGCCTTGATGATGCCTTGGGAGAAACCTTTGATAAAGTGGGGCGTCTTTTAGGCTTGCCTTATCCCGGCGGGCCTCACATTGAAAAAATCGCTCAAACCGGCAATCCCAAAGCCTTTACCTTGCCCGCACCCCTTAAAGGACGTGCGGGGTGTGATTTTTCGTTTTCTGGTCTTAAAACCGCGGTGGCCCTTAAGGTGCAGGCGCTTCAAAAAGAACTGCAAGCGCCACAAGCCAAGGCCGATATGGCCGCCTCGTTTCAACACACCATTGGCCAGGTGTTGACTGATCGTTTGCGTCATGCCATCAAAATGGCGCGCATGCACCAACCCAACCTTAAAACGCTGGTGATTTCAGGCGGTGTGGCAGCCAACCGTGCTTTGTTTCAAAACATGGAAGAGGCTGCCGTTCCCCTTGGCCTGCAAGTGGTCACACCGCCGCCTGCCTTGTGCACCGATAACGGTATCATGATCGCCTGGGCAGCCTTCGAGCGTTATCAGCGTGGCTATCGCTCGCCGCTTTCAACCGATGCGCGGGCGCGCTGGCCTTTGTCTCAGGCCACCCTTGTGCCAGAAGAAGAGGTCTCTATCGATGCGGTACTGGCTAAAGGGGTTGACCAGAGTTATGATGCAAGTCTGTAAGTATGTTGTAGCTTTGCGGTACTTTTAGGCAAAAGGAAGGCAACAGATGTTAGGCATTTTAGGTGCAGGTGCTTTTGGGCAGGCCTTGGCGATCACGGCCTCGCGGGCGTTGCAAGAAAAGGCTGTCTTGCAACCTGTTTGGATGTGGGCGCGGCGCCAAGAAAGTGTCGATGCATGGTCTCAAACCCATGGTGCGCAGCATCCATCGGTTAAGGTCACAACCGACCTTGCGCAATTGGCGCAGCAAACAACGGCACTTGTGTACGCGCTGCCTGCACAAGTGATGCGCTCTTTTTTTTCAACCAAGGCGTGTGCGCCTTTAAAAGCGGCCACGCGTCCGTTATTAATCGCCTCAAAGGGTATTGAGACTGAGTCAGGATTGCTGTTGCCCCAGGTGGCGCAAGATCTTCAGATGCCCAACCCCTTGGCTATCTTATCGGGCCCCCATCTTGCCAAAGAGCTGTGTGCAACAATATCAGCGCCCACCATTGGCCTTATTGCTGGTGAGGCTGCAAGCTTTATTGGGCACCTGGCCCATAAAGATTTTTTGCTTCAGACCACGCAAGACATGACAGGCGTTGCGTTTGCGGGTGCGTTTAAAAATGTGATGGCGCTTTGTGCAGGTGTGATGCGTGGTGAAAATGTGCCGCAAAATACCCAGAGTGCGCTTTTGGCCAAGGGGTTTTTGTTGATGCAACAAATGAGCGTTTTGTGGGGCGCGCAACAAGAAATCTGCCTTGAGCCAGCTTTGTTGGCAGACTATATCTTAACCACAGGCTCGAACGCGTCGCGCAATACCCGCGCAGGAATGCTGCTGGGGCAGGGGCAACCCTTTGACGGCTTAAAAGATCAACCACTGGCCGAAGGCGTTTTAACGCTGAAAGCATTGCAAACACAACTGCAGCAAAAAGCATGCGGTGTGCCTTTTGTGGATGCGCTTGCCCAGCGTGTGTTCAAAGCCAAACCACTGTGCTGGGCGCAACTGCTTCAAGACGGCTTTTGCCTTCAACAGGGCTAAAGACATCTTGCGCCTCTTTGCGATGACGGCAAAACTATTTTGTAAAAATTTACAAAACTGAACAGTTTTTTATTCTAAAAAGATTATATCTGATGATTTTAGAAAAATTGTGATGTAAATATCACATAACTATATAAATATTGCTCTTATATATTTATTTTATAGCTATTATTTAAAGCTTAATAGTATTGTTTATTATCAACAAAAGGGAGTTTATTATATGAAAACATTAAAAGTTCTTGGTATTGCAGGTTTGTGTCTTACAAGCGTAGCGTCTGTTGCAAAAGCTGACCCCACACAATTCACTGGCTTTCAAGTAGGTGGCTTGTTGGGTATGTCTGGTATGCACTTCAAAGATGATACTGGTTCAACCGATGGTTATCTCTCAAAAAGTGGTGCGTCACTTGGTTTGTATCTTGGTTATGGTATGGTTTTTTCGGGTTTCTTTGTGGGTATTGACGGCAACTACACGATGCCCTTTGTTGAATTAAAAACGCCAGCGGGCAAAGAAAAGTACAAAAGCAGTGCTGATTTGGCTTTGCGATTTGGTATGGATCTTAACAAAGTAGCGCTTCCTTACCTGCGTTTGGGTTATGCCATGAACAAAATTGAAAGCGACACCTTCTCTGGCTTCACCTATGGTGTGGGTATCGATACAAAGCTTGCCCCTCAAATGGTTTTGGGCTTTGAGTTCATGCAAACCGCTGATTGCGAGAAGAATAGTACAAAAGCAAACTTTAATACCGCACGCATTAAAATTGCTTTCCACCTTTAAAAAGCCGTTTTTTCAGGTTTAGCACCCTGTAGAAACACAAAAGAGGCCTAATGACTTGGGTCTCTTTTTTTATGCGTAAGCCCTTACCTGTGGATCGCCGCAGGCGTTATCACGCCTTCGCGATGACGATGAGAGGGGGGATGGTCATTCGCGATGACGACCAAAAGGACGCGGCAGTCCTCCTAAAACCGTCATTGCGAGGAGAAACCTTTGTTTCGACGCGGCAATCCATGTGTGCTTTAGCTGCTTAAGGCGCCGTGATAAGTGATCGCGCGACTTCACGATAACACTTTGACTCCCTTTAAGCGCGTTTATCAGGCTTTGTGGATGTGTCCGCTTTTTTATCGGTGTGTTGAAATGATACTTCAAGCAGTTTAATTTGGTTGCGGTGGCGCTTAACCACTTTGATTTTTAAGCCATGGGCGTGGAAGATTTGTTTTTCCTTGGGAATATAGCCTGCCACATCCAGCAAAAGGCCCGCCAGCGTGGTGGCGCCATTTTCAGGCAGCTCAAGGGCGTGCTCGCGGTTAAGATCACGCAGACTTACGGTGCCTTCAACCAAAAAGCGGTTGTCCCCTAAAAGCGTAATGCCCGTTAAGGGTTCATCGTATTCATCTTTAATATCACCGACAATTTCTTCCAAGATATCCTCAAGCGTCACAATGCCGATCAGGGCGCCATATTCGTCAACCACAAACGCAAAGTGTTCGCGGCGTTTTCTAAAGGCCTGTAATTGTGCGATCAGCGTGGTGCTAGCAGGGATAAACCACGGCTCGGTTTGCACCTTTGTGATGTCAATCTCATCAGGCTTGCGCTTTTCAAGGGCGCAAAACAGCGTTTTGATATGCAAAAGCCCCACAATGTTTTCAGGCACATTTTTCCACAAGGGAATACGTGTAAAAGGTGAGCCCAGAACCTGCTTTACCAAGTCCGCACTTTTAAGCGAGCAGTCAAGGGCAAACATATGGTGGCGGTGAACCATCACTTCTTCAACGGTGATCGATGTAAGATCCAGGATATTTTTAAGCATAATCCGCTCGGGCGCGGCAGCGTGTGCTTGAATATGAAGATCAATGGCGCCTTTAAGCTCGTCCAGTGTCGAAATTTTTGCAACGCCTTTGTCGTTTGACATGCCCACAAGGCGCAACGACATGTGCGCAATCACATCAATCAACCGCGTTAAGGGAAAGCAAGACTTTTGCAACAATCGCACAGTGGGCGCCACAAACATGGCGGCACGCTCGGCACGTGTATAGGTTAAGGCCTTGGGCAGCACCTCAAGATAAATGGTAATCAGCGCGCTTAATAAAACGGCAGCATACAGCACACCGGTTTCGCCAAAGGATGCGGTGAAAAAGTTAGTGCAAATGGCCGTCAAAGAAGTAAGCACAACGGTATTGGCCAGCAAGATGGTGGCAATGATCTGACTCATATTTTTCTGTAGTTCAAGCACCAGTTTTGCGTGCTTAAAACCTTGTTTGTGAAAATGGTGCAAACGAATGGGCGAAGCTGACGTAAGCGCCGTCTCGCTGGCCGACAAGAAAAATGAGGCGCACGCAAAAAACATGATCAAAAGAATCATGCATGCTCCCAACGCACAAAAGGCGTCTTAGATAAAATTTTTGCGAAAAAAGAAAGGATGCCTGTTCCTAAAATACTTGGAGGGTCATCGTTCATAAAATAAGTTAGCTCCCAGCTGCCTGCCCCACTATAAGGGAAAAACGCCACAAAAGCAAAGATCCTTTTGCGACAAAGTATAATTTTTCTTTTCCTTCTATTATTCTTCCAAAAAAAGATTAAAAAAAGATACCGGAGTCAAATCAACCTATTGTTTTTTAATTTTTTTTAAAGTGTGTCGTGACATGCTTGTGTGTCCATTTTAAAAGTAAGCGTTACATGCCTTCTTCTAAACAGACCGCTAAAGTAGATGCAGCGCCTGCGCCCAAAAAGGTGAGTGCGCGTTTAAAGTTTGCGCAAGATCTAGACGTCTTGTTCGAGGCTGCTATGAAAGCGCGCAACTTTACCGCAGCGCTTAAAGCCAAAGAGCTGATCGGGAAAACCAAGGGGTTTTTCGCACCCAAAGCGCCGACCAAACCCACGTCTCAAAACGATAAAGAAAGTGAAACCCTGAATCTTGAAAAGCTGTCGGTCAAAGCTTTGGAACAGGCGCTTTTAAAAATTGAACAACACATCAAACGCTAACAAATGTGCACAAGGCTAGCCGCGCTTTAACGATCACAGTATACTGCGGTGTAATGGTTGATGTGTAGAAAAAAGAGGTGTGAATGGGGCTGTCGTGCGGGTTGCTGGGGTTGCCAAATGTGGGCAAGTCAACGCTGTTTAACGCCCTTTCTGGCAAAGTGGCCGCCGAGGCCGCCAATTATCCGTTTTGCACCATCGAGCCTAATAAGGGGCGCGTGGCGGTGCTTGATGACCGCCTTCAAAAGCTGACCTCTTTATCGGCCTCTCAAACAACGGTGCCTTCTTATGTCGACATTATCGACATTGCGGGCCTGGTGAAGGGCGCAAGTCAGGGCGAGGGGCTGGGCAATCAGTTTTTGGGTCACGTGCGCGAGGTGGATGCGTTGCTGCATGTGGTGCGGTGTTTTGAAGACAAAGACATCACCCATGTCAGCGACAAGGTGGATCCCTTAAATGATGTTGAAACCATCGAGACCGAGCTTTTGTTGGCCGATTTGCAAAGTTTAGAAAAACGCCTGCCCGCGCTTGAGAAAAAAGTGCGTCATGTGCAAAAAGAGCTGAAACCTCTTTTAGATGTGGTCAAAAAGGCGCATGATTTTGTTTCAAACGGAACGCCTTTGCGGAATGCGTCATTTACCAAAGACGAGCGGCCTTTGCTAAAAGAGTTGCAAATGCTAACCGCAAAGCCGGTTTTGTATGTGCTAAATGTCAGTGATCAAGATCTTGCAACGGGCAGCGCGTTGTCACGTGCCTTTCAAAAGGCGAACCCCAAGGCCTTAACGCTTGTGATGTCGGCAGCGATTGAGGCCGAAATTGCAGCGCTGTCGCCCGATGAGCAGTCAAGCTTTTTGCAAGATTTGGGGCTGCAAGATTCGGGTCTGTCGCGGCTGGCCAAGGCAGCGTATCAGCTTTTAAATCTTTCAACTTTTTTTACCACGGGGCCGCAAGAAACCCATGCGTGGTCGTTTGTGCAAGGTATTGGGGCCCCGGCGGCCGCAGGCTTAATTCATACTGATTTCGAGCGCGGCTTTATTGCCGCCGAGGTCATGTCCTTTGAGGACTTTGTGCAAGCGGGCAGTGAGGCTGCGGCCAAAGCGGCAGGTAAAGTGCGTATTGTGGGCAAAGATTACGTCATGCAAGACGGCGACGTGGTGCATTTTCGGTTTAATGTGTAGACGTCACACCTAAGACGTTCTGTGCAAGGAAAAAACTTCTGTTGCGATATTTGGGATGCCTTTCACAATTTGTTTGCAATGACGTTGTTTTTTTGTGCTTTATGTAGAAAAAACAAAATGTTGTTAGGTTTTGGAATGAAAAAGGTCTTCTTTATTGGTGAACCCAAGATATGTCTTTTACTAACCTTCTTACTTCTCTGTGCAGGTGTTGCCATAGCTGTTAATTTGCAGCGTGTTTACAGGCAAAATAAGCGTGTTTATCAGCATCTGACCAATCATCCTGATGCAAAAAAAGGGCCCTACCACCCCTATGATCCGTGCCGTATTTTGCTTGAAAAAGCTTACACGGCCTTTAAGGTGCCTAAAGGGGGTGTGATTCATGTGGGTGCGCACAGTGCGGAAGAGCTTCCGGTTTACCAAAATCTGGGGATCAAAGATATTTTGTGGATTGAGGCCAACCCGAATGTTGAAAAAGATTTGCGTAACCGTGTCAAACACCACAAAGGGTCGCGCGTGGCGATTTTTGCAGCAGCCTCTGAGGAAGGTGAGTGTGTTTTACAGGTGCCACATGCAACGGGCTTGACCTCTTTGTTAAACCCCACTGAAACTGCATCAAAGTTTCGTCCTACTTACATGAAGAACATTTAAGAGATTCAGACGAAAAAAATGCCACTGGATCATTTTCTTGCGTCTATGCCCGATAAGCCTTCTTATAATGTGCTGGTGATTGACACGCAAGGTTATGAAAAATGGGTACTTGAGGGCGCATCCAAGACACTGCAACAAATCGACGCGATTGTGGTCGAGGCGACTTTTTTTGACATGTATGAAGGGGCGCAGACCATCGACGTGCTTGATGATATGTTGCGTGCAAAAGGTTTTGTGCGTCTTGAAACACTGGTGCCAACTTATCGTATTGATGGTGACGCGCTTTATGTGAAGAAGCGTTTTTTGGCAAAAGGAAGCGCCGCGCCCCGTAAACGCGCATCTATTGGTTAAGCTTCGTCTCTAAACAAAAAGGCTGCACAGGCTGTTGGCGGGCCATGTGCAGCAATGAGATCGTTTCTGAAAGTGGCGTGCACGGTTGTGTGCACGCTTTGAACGCTTATTTTTGGTCAGTGAGCAGGTAAGTCGCAAGCTTTGGCATATTGTTATTGTCTTCAAGAGCTTGTCTTGCGGTGTCCCACAGACATTGTATCACTTTGGTCTGAGGCTTTTTTGTGCACGGGAAGGCGACCTCTTTATTGTACACAGGGCCTACGGTCAGAAAGGCGTTTTCTTCTGATTGGCGGCGCAGCTCAAGCGAAATGGGGATCTCGGCATTTTCTGTTTGATCGCCGTGTACTCATAAAAGGATGACTTTTTTATTTATTTCCCCCTGTGGTGTGTCCCAAAGATCCAGATGGGTTTCATTGATATGACCAGGTACATTGTCTTGGTGACGACAATAAAGGGGGCCCGCTGTGGCAAAGGGCTCCTCATCTTTTGCTTTGTGGATGCTGACCGAAAAACCTGTGTAGGTTGCGTCATTGTGGCCGTGTGCGATGCTTTCGGTAAAGGTGAAAAAGACAGGCCAGTTTTCTGTTGTGCCCTGATCAGGTGGCGTGTGGTAGCTAACAATCTGTAGAAGGCCTTCTGTTCGGGTTGATCCAAACAGAATAGTTACGCCTCGCTCGCACTTTGGTAGGGCAGGCGTTTTGGTTTGCTTTAAGGTGTCAGAAAGCGTGACAGCAAAAAGGGCACCGTCACGTAAGGGTGCGCGCAGTGTTTCTCGATTATCAAGCACAGTGCACCATGTTTTGACTTTCCCTTGAATGGTTTTACGGATGTGGTTTTGCGATGATTCCTTAAAAATATCGAGCACTGCACGGGGAGTCAAAGCAAAACGGTGGTCATTCGGGTGGATGAGCACTGCTTGATATCCTTGATGCTCTTCCTGATTCACAATGTCATAATAGAGGCCAAGACAGTCTTCAAAACGAAGACGATTGCAAAACAGGTTAGGGTGGTGGTTATAAAACTGATAGTCAACAAATGTGATCAGCGGCGCAAGAAGTGTTTTGGCAGAATGGTCCTGCAGCATAGGTACGGGCGCGGCTTCCTGCTCAGCATTCTCTTGAGGTTGGTTGGTTTTAAGTTTTTCTAATAAAACGCGTGTAAGCAAGCCATTGGGGTCACGTATTGTAAGATTATGGTGTCGATACTTGTATTCTCTTATTTGTCCGGGCGCAGGGCATTCCCCACCATTCGCAAGTTTAGCAAATTTTTAAGCAAAATCAAATAAATACTCTTCGTCATCGCGAAGGCTTTAGCCCCGCGCGATCCACTTGCCAGAGACTTAGGCTGCCAAAGCACAAAATGGATTGCCGCGTCGACCAAAAGGGCTCCTCGCAATGACAATCTAGCTGTTATCGCACCCTTTTCGCAATGACGGTTGGGGGGCATGCCGCGGCACTTTGGTCGTCATCGCGAAGGTACGAAGTACCTGTGGCGATCCATTTGACATGTAGCTGAGTTGGCTAAGGCACAAAATGGATTGCCGCGTCGGAAACTTGGTTTCCCGCACCACGGCGGTTGAGAGGGATATGCAGCGCGCGCCACTTGTGCAATCTTAAAAGCGCTTTTGTGTCGCTGTGCCTTTAGCGCCTTTGAGTGTGGTTGGGCAGGCGCGCGTCTGATCGGTCCGGTTTTCAAAGCTAAATCGTTGCCAGGCGCCCTAAATAGGGTGGCGCTGCAGCGCGTTGTTTTTTTCAAAAAGCTCTTCTATTTCAATGCAGTGCGTGGCAAGCAAGCTGGCCTCAAGTCGGCGCACGCCAATGGGTTCGCCAGTTTCCTCGCAAAAGCCATAGGTGCCGTTTTCTAAGCGCTCGAGCGCCTCGTCAATTTGAACCAACAACTTGGCTTCACGGTCACGCAAGATCAACTCTTCTGTAAGATCTTCTTCCAGCACGGCATTGTCTATTTCGTCCGGTTCGTGCAAATTGTCTGTTTTTAAATGCGAAAATGTGTCTGCTGCGTGCTGCAAAAGCTCATCACGCCAGGCAAGAAGACGGCGCCTAAAGTATTCTTTTTGCAAATCACACATGAAGACTTCTGTTTCAGCGGGTCTATAATTTGTCGGAATATCACAAAACATAAGCAATCTCTGAAATAAAATAATTATTCTGTATATTTTTTATAAGAAGTGTTAATTTATGCTTTATTTTTATCTTTTTTATATATCCATTGTTTATCATAAAGCAGGGTTCACTTTTTTTTCAAAACGACATGACTGCTTACTCAAAGAGGGTGCCAATATGTCCGTTTGTCATTTAAACGCTTTAAAAGCCATCAAAAAAAATTTTCTTTTGGTGGGCGTCAGCACTGCTTTGTTATTGTGCAACGAGTTTCAAAACGCGTAAGACATGCTGGCGGTGTGCTTGACAAAGGATATTAACATGGGATAACGAATAAGGAGGCCCTCAAGCGTTGTCATGCTTGTGAAGGGTTGTTTAGCCCAGATGGCGGAATTGGTAGACGCGCTAGGTTCAGGTCCTAGTGAGAGCAATCTCATGGAAGTTCGAGTCTTCTTCTGGGCACCATCTTGCAAAGATGTGTCATGCAGCGAACTAAAGCGGCCAAAGCACACATGGATTGCCGCGTCGAAACATCAGTTTCTCCTCGCAATGACAAATAAAAGCGTCATCGCGAAGGCGCAGCCTGCGGCGACCCACTGGGCTAAAAATCGATATATCGGGAAGCATGTCTCTTCCCCGATATGTGCAGGGTTAAGGTTTTCCGTATGCCCAGATAGACAAAGTTGTGCAGGGCTCTTCTTTTTCTTTTGTTGTTTTTTTCTTTTTAGGCGTGCGAAGGGCATTCTCTACCATCCATAGCTTTAGCAAATTTTTAAGAAAAATCAAGAAAAAACAATGTGATTGACAAGAGAGAGCGATGATTGTGGGTGCACACCTCGCTCAATCGCTTTCGCAAAGGGATTTGGGTTGAAGGTTTGTCGTATCTTTTGTGTGTGGCAATGCCATGGTATGGTTGTGGTATGAGAAAATATTTTATGACCGTCACTTTTTTGGTGTTGTTTTGTCAGGGGGAATGGTTGCATGCGGATGCGGCGCAGCCCTTGCGCGTGGCCATTTTGTTTGGCTCTTACCGTCCCAACACAAATGGCAAGCGGGTGGTGCGGTTTATTGAAAAACAGCTTGAGCCGCACAATGTTGCGGTCGAGGTGATCAGTGCGGCTGATTTAAAACTGCCGTTGTTGCAAGGCGTTTATGAGGCTGATAAAGAAAGTGCGCCGTCATGGATGCACGCACTTTACAAGCGTTTGATTCGTTTTGATGCCTTTATTTTGGTCAGTGGTGTCTATAATCGACTGCCGCAGCCAGGGCTTTTGACCATGATCAATTACTTTTTTACGGCTTATCAAAACAAGCCTGCGGGGCTTGTGAGTTATTCGGTCAGTTCGTTAGGCGGCGTGCGCATTGAGGGCCCGTTGCGTATGTCGCTTGCAACGCTTGAGATGGTGATGATTCCCAAGATGCTGTCTTTTCCAAAAGTGACACAAACGTTTGATGCGCAGGGCACGCCTCTTCAAGAAGGCGACAGGTCAGCCAAGCGGACGCAGTCTTTTATCGCGTCGCTGCTTTGGTACGCCAAAGCACTGCGCTGGGCGCGCGCCAAAGATGCTCAAGATGAAGCGGCAAAGTAATCCAAAGCTGTTGGCTGTTCGTGATGACGGTCTTTAGGTTGTCATTGCGAGGAGAAACTTTGTTTCGACGCGGCAATCCAGTGTGCTTTAGCTGTGTATGATAAGCGATAAGGTGTGTTGCGTAAGGCTTGTATGCATAAAAAAGCTCGCTTTGCGCATGTCAAGACAGACCTTGATAATGTTAGGACGCTGTTGTTTTAATACGCCCTTGTGTGATTAAGGCCCAACTCACGGCGGCCTAGGTTGTTTGAAAGGCCAAGCACAACGCATGACCATGCAAGAAAAGAGGGTGGTTTTTTTGAGAAAATAATATAAAATCAACTATTTAATCATTTATTCTGTATTAAAATGCTATACTTATTCATAAAAGTCAATTTTTTAACACAAAGACGTCACCACTTCTTTGTGTTTTGTGTTTTATGTATTTTTGGGTGTGTTAAAAGCGATTTGTCTTATGCCGCGGGGGCAGGGGCGCCACCAAACGAGATATCGTCTGTTGTGCCCGTTTGTGCCTGTATTCCGCAAGTGTGCCTTGATGAATGGAACAGTTATTGTGACAAGCAGCTGCATCAGCCCTTTTTAAGTCGTTTTGGCAGGTACTCGCTGCGGCGCAAAAAACCCGCCCCGGTGGTGACCGAGGTTCTTTCTGATGCGCGCATTTGCCAGCCAGTTTTAAAGACGGTGTCATCACGGGTGCAGCAACAAGAAACGGCACGAGATACGGTGCATGGGCTTTATACTTATTTTCAAAAGGATGCCGCCACCATAGGCTATGTGCACGACTGGAAAAACCTTTTAACCCATAACAAAAGGGCCTGGGATCAGCTGAAAGTGGCCATTAACCGGCAAACCAAGATGGCGTTCACGCAAAAAACCCTTTGCGCACAATGGGATCATCTTTTTAAAAGAGCCACCCAGCAATACGGTGCCAATCTTTATTTTCCTTTTTTTGTGCATCATTATACATCTTCGCTGCAAAATCGTTTGACGACGCTTATGGCCGAACACCCCATGGGCGAGGCGTATGATTTTGAGCAGTATCAAAAAATGAAAGCTTACATTGAAGAGGTGGCGCTTTTTAAAAAAGAAGAAACCTTTAAACAGTTTGCGTGTGCAAAGGTACAGGCCATGACCGGCAGCAACCGTTTTGAAAAGATGCTGAACTGCGTTTTAAATGTGATCAAACCTTATCAGTGTGACGAGGTGGCCGCGCGGCACGCGTTTTTGAACACACCGCTTTCTAAAGAAAGGCTGGTCAGTGAGGTCAGTCTTTTTGCGGGCCGCTATCTTAACCTGAATGCCCTTAAAGCACTTTATAACGTGCGTGTTGCAAGCTTTTTAAGACATTAATGCTGCCTGATCTTGCAAACAAAACCCGCGCCGCCGCGTTGTGGTCTTTAAGGGGCCTTAGAACATGGGTGGGGAAAAATCCATCAGAGACTGTCCCTCTGGTGGCGTATCCAAACGGTTCTTCATGCTGTGCCACTCTTTTGCCTTTGTGTAGAGGGGTGTTGCTGGCTTTTTTGTTCTTTTTGCCTGTGACTTTGAGAGAGGCGTTGCTGGCTTTTTCACCCTCCTTGCCTTCGTCGCAGTCTCCACAGCAGCACTGTGTGCACCTCTTGCATGTTTCATGAGCTTTCTTGTTTTCTGAATCTTTGCTTGGTGACGGTTCATTGTATCGATTGCTTTTTGTGCATTTGAGCCCATGTGCATGGCAGAGGTTTTCGCTTTTTGAACGCCTTGCACTGCTTTTTGCGCCGATGCTTTCATGTGTGCGACAGGGTTTGGGTGCAGTCGCTGCTGACGCAACAGATGTCGACGCACTTCTTTGAGGATCTGATCCTGGTTATCAGACAAATAATGCTTCAAATCGTCATACAATACTCTGACTTGGGCGTCTTTGGCTAAAGCCTGTGAAACAAGTTGCTGGTCATCCAGATCATGACTGAACAAAACGTCAAAAGAAAAGGGCAAAAGCGCAAGACGAGACTTAAGAGGCCCGGGTAGTGTCCTTTGAATGATTGCGATAGTGGTCTTGTCTAAAGAAGGCGGATGCGCGGGGCGGGCCTTTGCGGGCCTAGTCACGACAGGGCGATGCCTTGCCTGTTCAGAAGGTGTGGCTTGTTGGGCATCGCCGTTAGCAGCTGATAAGCTGGAGGCATAGAAGAGGGCAAACGCTGCGGCACAAGATAAAACAAATTTCATGACAGCAAGACCGACCTGTGACTTTGATCAATTATATCTATTTTAGATAAAAAATGTTTAATTATTTATTTAAATTGGTTTTTTAGTAATAGTTTTTGGCTTTAAAAAGGTGTTGTTGATATTTTTTCACAGGGCTACCTTATTGCAACAAGACCCAAATGTTGGTTAAAAGCTTAGTTTCGGCCACGTCGTGAGCAAAATTTTGGTAACAAAAGATGCAGGGCAGGTCGCCCAGCTTTTCACCAGATTGTGGCAGCCAGTTGCGGTAAAGGCGATGAATGGTATCACCTATGTTATCGTGTGATCCTTTGTGCGTTGTCACAGCATAGCGACCCGCTGGCAGTACGCGTTCCATCACGTCGCCACTTAGTTTAAAGTCTTGCGGGACAAGGTCAAACCGCCATGCCTCTGGCGGTGTGTCGCGGGGGTCGTGGTAGCCAAAACCAAAGGCGTTGCCTGCTTTTGGTTTTAAGTTGATGGGCTGCGCTTTCGCCCAGACGATTAACTTATCCAACGTGACTCCAAGCTTTAGGGGGTCACCACGGTGCTCCATAACGGCCAACCTTCTTGCGGGCAGCTTTTTGATTGTGACATCCATCATTTTTTCTGTCTTCATCGCCTTTGCCAAAAGAGTGGTGAAATCAGTCTGTGAAATCAAGCACGCAAGTGTTTTGCAAAAGAGAGGGTGGCACAAAAAAAGCTTTCAGCACAGGCGAGCGAAGGTGCCTCAATGCGTTGTTGGTATTAGACGATATCGATTGGTCCGCCGTTTTCTTGCACCAGTGCTTGAAGCGCCTCAATTTGTTCTTGTGGCAAGGCAGGGCATGCGTCAATCTTGACAGAACGAAGGTAAGGATGGTGACGTGAAGAAAGGGTTGCAATGTGTTGGCAATCTTTAATGAATAGTGCTTGCAGGTTGCTAAGCCACTTTACGTCAAGGGTTTGAACAGCGCCGCACGTGTAAAATCCCAGGGCTATGAGATTGTGCAGTTGAATGACAAAAGGGTTTGGAAGATTGTCACAGTTCTCAAAGCACAGGAATTTTAGATTGTAAAGCTGGTTGAAAGGAAAGGTTTCCAAGCCATCACAGTGTGTAATCAGCAGGTGCGTGAGATTGCCAAGGATTGCTGACGGTAGGGGATTAAGCTGGAGATGCCCAAGTATCAGGTGTGTCAGGTTTCTGGCATTGTTTAACAAAACTTCTGGGATTTTGTCATTGCACTCAACCGTCAGCTTTGTGAGATGGGCGAGCTGGTTTAAGGGGAGGCCTTCAAGGTGATGAGAAGACCTAACCGTTAGATCTGTCAGGTGGATCAGTTGGTTGACAGGAAGATTTCGCAGCTCAAGCGATTCAACCAACAGGTTTGTCAGGCTGCCGAGCTGGTCTAACGGCAGACTTTCAACAATCTTCATGCGCCTAAGCTCTAAGCTTGTCAAATTGATGGGCTGTTGTACAACAAGCGTTATAAAATGATTACACTCGTCCAGTATAAGATTTTTAAGGTGTGTTAAACCAGAGCAGTCAAAGGTTTCAAAGGCCGCCTTCTCAACATGTAAAGTGTGAAGGGTTTTCCACCGCTCTAAGGGCAGCGCCTCATGTACAGAATTGCTGAGCATAACTTTTAAAGGACAAAATAGCTTTGCAAGGCTATCCATTTGTGCCTCTGAGGGATTTGTGATATCAAGCGTAAATTTTTCTGTGTCTCGCTGGATAGCCGCTTTCAGCGCCTCCCAAGTTGCTTGATTTTCTTTAGCTAAAAGATTTGTTTGGCTAACGTCAACGGTCACATCAAGGCGGTCTTTAAACGCGCATTGTGTTAAAAAGTTGTTTGTGTGCTCAAGGTTTTTAAAAAACACATGTGTGTGTGTCCAAAATTCGGGGCAGTGCATAACCGTGTGATAAAAAGCTTTGCACACAAGGCGCAGGCGTGACCAACCTTTTTGAACAGGTTCTGGGCCCAATACATTTTTGCATGCAAAAAACAAAATGCGATCTAGCAGCTCATTTGGCAAGTGAAGCAGCTGTGTTGTGTTGTGGGCTTCAACTTCTAGAGTGGATGCGAGCTTTGGATTTTGGGTTGGATTCGTGTTTTCTAGCTGCGTCTCACACTGCGGGTGAGAGCTGGCACAGGCAACCGGCTTTGGTGGCGTGCCTTCATCATCGCTTCCTGTTGCAAAAAGGATCTCAGGAACAAGACACACAAGTGCCGCCAATGGAAAGAATATGTTGCGCGTAACCATATCAATACGATCTCTTGATAAATATTGTCAAAATAATAATAAAAAAATTACATTATATCAATATTTTGTCTGTCAAAAACTCACGTTCTGTTGAAGCAACATCTTGCAGTTTTTGCGATGTGTGATGCGTTACGCATGACTGCGTGTCACGCCTTATGACGATCGCCAGCGCTTTGAAGCAAATAGCTGCCACAGGCCAAAAATGTTTTGGGCAAGGGAAAATCAGTCGCCAGGCAAGGCGACAGATTTCTTTCTACTGCGCAACCTTTTCATAAAGCCGCGTTGCAATCACTTGCGCAGCGCCCTGGACGGCTCGGGGCTTCAGAGGCATGCCTTGTTACGCTGCCTGCATCAATCAGCATGGCATGATCACCACCTTTAACCAAAACCCCGTTTCCTTGACCCACAGCATAAATGTTCACATCAACATCTATCGCACAAAAAAGAGGCGCAAAGGGAAGACACAAGATTGTAAAAAGAGAGAGGCGTAAGAGAAGAGTAGCTTTCATCAGGTGTTCTGTATTTTGGGTTTTAAGCTGGATAATTTGTCAATAAAAACAATACTTTAAAAATAATTCTTGTGTTCTGTGTGTTGTGTTAAAAATTGAGTTCTGTTTTATGGTTTTCTCTTGTTTTGCTTCCAATGGCTTCCGGATTTAAAAAAGAGCTTTTTTACAACTTCTTGCAAGATAGGCACTTTGTTGTGCATGATTGCAAGGTGCGCACCTTCTATCTTATTGTAAGTATTGACAAATATTTGTTTTTATTGAACAAATACATGAAGACATTATTTTTTTGACAGGGCGGTTGGATGTTGGGAAAAAGAACCACCTTTGCGCTTATTCTGCTGTGTGGGTGCCTCTCACACTTAAAAGCGCCCCCGCCTGCATTGCACGAGGAAAATTGTGCTGTGCCTACGGCTTCTTTTCAAACTGTGAGAAATTGGGCAGATGAGATGCGTGAAAAAGCCCATGCCTCACAAAGCGTGCTCGCATTGTTTGAGGCGCAAGAGGCGTTTAGTAAATTAGATGTAAGCGTGTGGTCAGAAGATGAGCTGAAAGCCGAGTATGCAGGCTATCAAAAGTGGACCTATCAAACCAGTCACGATGCGCTGGCGAGTCTTTTTTTCTTTGATTTTGCCTTAAACACTCCTCATAAAAAACTTGTGATGTGGGCATTGCTGCCATTTTATGATTTTGCATGTGAGCAAAAATCTTTGCAGTGTGCGATGCAAGAAAGCTCGGATCACATGAAAGCGCTTTTTAAAGAGCATTCTTATATAAGGCGTCGTGCAGCGCTCTATAGTTTTGCAATTGGCACATCTTATAAACATGCGCCATCCGGGTTTATGCTTTACCATGCGCTGGATTATCTTTATACAGCTTATCGGAACGACATCTTTCTCACACCCCCCTTGCCAAAGTATGAGGCGCTTTTAGAAAAAAGTTGGAAACAGCTTGAGACGGTCTTCACACAATCGAAACAGCAGATTGTCGACTGGTGTGATTGGGATGCCATCGCATCTTACACACCTTTGCAAGGTGAAGACTTAACAGATTCGTCAAAACTTTTAGCAGAGGCTGAAAAAGGACTGGTGCATTATTACGTGCTTCTTGGTGATCAAACCGTTGGTGCGGCCGACAAAATTGTGTTCTACAAAAAGGCAGCTGCCGGTTTTGATGCTGAAGCTTGTCACAAGGTAAGCGATGGCATTGCTGTTTACGTTAACGTTAATCGTAAAGCAATAGGCTCCAAATCTCGTGCTGCACTAAGAGATATGGAAGTGGATCATCTGGAAAAAGCTGCATGGTACGGTCATTTAGGTGCTTTAAAAAGAGCAACTATTAAGCGGACTTATGAAGAAAAAGGGGTGCCCCATACTGCACTTGGCTTGTTTGATGATCTTAAACACTTGAGCCGCTTAAAAAGGCTTTTGAAAAATGCGTAGGCTGCAGACCTTTTGCTTGACTTTATGTTTTTTTATACATGGCACCTGCATACTGCCTTGTAATCCAGATGGACTGCTAAAAGTGTGGATGTTTCCCTGCGGGCAGGGGAATTGCTCTTTGTTTCGCTTAGGTAAGCAGGCTTTTTTGATTGATGCGGGTAGCAGCGAATTTGAGTATACAGGCACATACCAAAAACGTGCCCGCCGCGAAAAACCTTTAGGGGACCGCCTTACCTGCGATGGTGAGTATAAACTGATGGAGCGCCCCAAGGGAAAAGAAAACAAAACTGATGTGGGAACACAAATGGAAGACACCAGCCACAATCAAAACGTTGATTTTTCAACAGTACCACGTGTGCAGCAGCCCTCTTCTCAACAAAGCACATCCGTTGAATCGCTTTCAGACACCGAGAAAAAAGCTGAACAAGCCGCTCAGACTGAAAGTGCCAGCACTATTTCACTTGCAAGTGCTGCACCAAAAGGGCTCAAGCGACCAGCTCCAGATGAGCTTCCTAATCAGCCATATTCCAAAAAGGCAAGAGTGGGCGAGACAAAAAGTGAGCAAGACAGTTTTGCCATACCTGTCGCCTCTGCTGCTGAGCCCACCCAAGCGCCAACAACCTATAAAGACGACTTAGTCGGCAACATACGTGGATTTCTTCCCGCTTTTGAGGATGCGCAATCAAATGCGCCCTATAAAAGCATGATTCAAACGATCTTTGTAAGTCATCCAGATACCGATCACTATAACTGGATACCTGAGATTGTGGATGAAAGTGTCAAAGTCAACAATATTGTCCTTTCAGGATATAAAAACCAATACACGCAAGTGTTCCGAGATTGGTTACAGAAAACGTTGACACCTCAACAGACAAAAATTATTTTCACCGGTACCAATGAAGTTGATGGTCAAGAGAATCCAAAGGGTTTGCAGCAAAATAATGAGGGATATGCAAGGCCTTACTATTCAGATATGAAAGGCGAAAGAACGCCTTTAGAGAGGGCGGTTGAAGAAGCATTACGTGTAAAAACAGAAGGGAACATAGGTGCCAGAATAAAGATTCTTGCGATGAACACACATCATGCACCTGCCGTTGAGGCTGGGAAACCTATGCGTATTGCAAATGCTCGAAAAAATGCCTCCTCAACGGTTTTGCGCTTGGAAACATTTTTGGTTGAAAATGCCGAAGCGAGCGCACAAAGTCATCTTTCACAGAACAAAAGTTTTCTTTTTCCAGGAGATGCTGTTGAAGAAACATGGAATCACATCAAATCAAACTATGATCAAGCAGATCATCTCTGGCAAGCGGATTATATGGTCGTGAGCCATCATGGCAGCCGTGCGGATAAGGCAACCAGTAAAGAAATTCTTGATTTAATTCAGCCCAAGGCCTGTTTTATTAGTGCGGGTCGTCATAACCAGTGCTTTCATCCTTCTTTATCAACGATAAAGCTGTTGCGAAAAACAAAAAGCCTTTATAAAACAGATCGGCATAATTTTATTTATTTCAAGAATAAAAGGCAGAAAATGATAGAAACAGAAAACGCCATTTTTTCTACATTCAGCAGCGGCGTAACGCACGTGGATATGCAACCCACGACACCCTATATCGTGAATATCGAGCATGATAAGCACAAAACGTACTTTGTAAAGCACCCAGAAACAGAAAAGCTGTGGGGGCAGTTTTGGTTAGATCGACGCTATGTTTATGATTCCTCGCAGGTAACGGGGCTGAAACACTACTTTTGGACACGTAAGCATGACACGCGAGAGCTGGTTGTGCAGGCGCCACAATCTGACCTTTTTATACAATCTTACGATGACGATACTTATACACATTTTCTTACCACAGATGAAGGCGTGCAAGTTTTGGTTCCCATTATAGAGAGTGATGAGCAAGCTGCCCCAGAGGGTGAACACGAACCAGAAGCTGACTCAACGGAGGCTGAACAAGGGGTTGGTAAAATCCTTGCGGCTGTTAGTGAGTAAAACCTGCCTTAAGCCATCAACGCAGGATGCGATTTTAATGATGTGCTCAAAGAGCAAGGCGCAGGCGGTGTACGCGCCTTCCTTAAAGGTATTGGGCCGTATATAACAAAAGAGAAGAGCGTATCTCGGTAAAAGGGAGGCTTTGTGTGAAAAGATACGTTTGTTATAACTTGTGCTAACTATCAATTGATGAAACACAGAGTCGTCTGCAAGCGCGATGAGGTCCTGTAAGAATTGTTGAGTGAATCATGAGGATTCAATGAATTATTGCAAAATCTTGGGATTACTATTGTGGGCTTTGCCGATGGCTAGCAGCGCTTATGCTAAAGAAAGTAATTCTATTGTGCAGAACAACATTATTTTGCACGATCATGCACATGATAGAAAGATTCCTATAGCCATTTACAGAAACAAAGCGGATACTGCGAACAATCAATTACCCGTTGTGATGATAAGTCACGGTTATGGTGTTAAAAATACAGAATATTCATTTATTGCGAACAGCTTAGCTGAGCAAGGATACCATGTTATAAGCATCCAACATGATTTAGATGGTGATCCTCATTTGCCACGAGTTGGAAACTTATATCAATTAAGAATGCCCTTCTGGGAACGTGGTGTGCAAAGTTTAAATTTTGTAATAGATAATATGAGCGAAAATCATCCTGCATTAGACATGAGCAAAGTGATATTAATTGGCCATTCAAATGGCGGTGATATCAGTATGATGTTTGCAGAAAAATACCCATGCAAAGTAAAAAAAGTGATTTCTTTAGACTCACTAAGGTACCCATTTCCTACCAGTTGCAACATTTTATCACTAAGAGCAAACGATACATCTGCTGATAGTGGCGTGTTGGCAAAACATCCCAATGCAAAAATCATACAAATGAGTCATGCTAAACACATCGATATGTATGATGCAGGGCCTGGTGATGTGAAAGCCAAGATTATTGATCATATTAATGATTTTTTGCAGGCATAGGTCTCACACTCTATCATTACTGCTAGCCTAAGAACTTATTTTTCCATCAACAAGTGTATAGGTGTGATCAATGCCTATGGCCTGTAGAAAATCTTTTTCGTGCGATACAACAATCATCGCGCCGGGATAGTCCCTTAAAACCTGAATCACATGCTCTTTCGTTTCAAGGCCAAGATTGTTGGTGTTTTTGCCGCGATCATGCTTAAGGAAGTGCGTTCTTTTTCACCACCAGAAAGCGTTTTGGCCTTCTGTAAAACGTCTACATGAGGGCATTTTTGCTGTAAAAAAATTCTTCAAAAAAAGCTCCAATGCCACACCTGATGCGCAAGAAAATGCTTTTTTCTTTGTTCAAATGTATACCCGAGCTATTTTTCACATCTTTCAAAAACGCTAAAAACCGCTGTAAAAGTGGTAGGCGCTAGAGGATTCGAACCTCTGACCCACTGATTAAGAGTCAGTTGCTCTACCAACTGAGCTAAGCGCCCCAAGATCTAGGCCCAGCATAAGGTGTTTTGGGGGATGGGTCAACGCTCAAAAAAAACGAAAAAGGCTGATCGAAAAGTGTGTCTTGCGTTGCACAAATGTCAAGGCGTAAATGTCTAAAAACAAAAAATTTTTCAACTTTTCATCCGCTCGAAGCGGGTCTATAATTTTTAAAAAACAAGGTAAGTTTTAGGTGAGCCGTGCATAAGCAAAGTGGCCTTCGATTCTCCGAGGCAATAAACGACAGCAGTGAAACCACCCTTTCAACAGACAGCGCGCGGGATGCATTGTTGACAGATTTTGGCAAGAAAACGCTTCAAAACAGATATCTGCTTCCAGGTGAAACGTATCAAGATTTGTTCATGCGGGTGGCGCGCACGTATGCCGATGATAAAACGCATGCAAAGCGCTTGTACGATTATATGTCCTATCAATGGTTTATGCCGGCAACGCCCGTTTTGGTGAACGGTGGGGCAGGGCGCGGATTGCCGATTTCGTGCTTTTTGAACGAGGCGGACGACAGTCTTGAGGGCATCTTTGGCACCTGGACCGAAAATGCCTGGCTGGGCGCGCGCGGTGGTGGCATTGGCACTTATTGGGGCAACTTGCGCTCGATTGGTGAAAAAATTCGTGATTGTGGTGAAACATCAGGCATTATTCCTTTTATCAAGGTGATGGACAGCTTGACGCTAGCGATCTCGCAGGGTGATTTAAGGCGTGGTGCAGGGGCTGTCTATTTGCCGATTCACCATCCTGAAATTGAAGAGTTTATTGATATCCGCAGGCCAGCTGGCGGTGATCATAACCGCAAAGTTTGGAACTTGCACCATGGCGTGGTGATTACAGATGCTTTCATGCAGGCCGTTTTGCATGATGATGCCTTTCCACTGAAAAGTCCTAAAACAGGCGAGGTGGTGTCCAAAGTATCGGCGCGCGCTTTGTGGGCCAAGTTGCTATCCACACGTGTAGATACGGGCGAGCCCTACATTCTTTATATCGATACGGTCAACAAGGCCCTGCCAGAAGGACGGGCTGATTTGGGATTGACGGTCAAAACCTCGAACCTTTGCAGTGAAATCACACTGCCAACGGGCGTTGATCACTGGGGCGAAGATCGCACCGCGGTTTGCTGCCTGTCCTCGCTGAATCTTGAGCATTTTGAATCATGGGAGAAAGATCCTCGTTTTATTGATGACTGCTTCCGCTTTTTAGATAACGTGCTCAGTGACTTTATTGTGCGGGCACCATCCAGCATGAAGCGCGCCACTTATGCCGCCTCGCGTGAGCGTTCGGTGGGGCTTGGTGTCATGGGCTTACACGCCTTTTTTCAGTCCAAAAGCATTCCTTTTGAAAGCGTGATGGCCAAAGTGTGGAATAAGCGCATTTTTCAGCATATCAAAGAACAAGCTGATGAGGCCTCGTTAGTGCTTGGAAAAGAGCGCGGCCCGGCGCCTGACCAAGAATTTTTGGGATCTCAAGAGCGCTTTTCAAACAAAATTGCCATCGCGCCAACAGCCACGATCTCGATTATTTGTGGCGGCACGTCGCCTGGGATCGAGCCTGTGGTTAGCAACGCCTACACGCACAAAACATTGAACGGCTCTTTTGCCGTGCGCAACAAGCATTTGAAGAATCTTTTGGTGCAAAAAGGGCACAACACGGATGACGTGTGGGCATCCATTACGCGTCACGAAGGATCGGTGCAGCAGCTTGATATCTTAACGCCGCATGAGAAAGCCGTCTTTAAAACAGCGTTTGAGCTTAACCAAAGCTGGCTTGTGGATTTGGCCGGTGACAGACAGCCTTTTGTGTGTCAGGCACAGTCACTGAATGTGTTTATTCCCAGTGATATTCATAAAAGTGAGTTGCACGCCATTCACTGGTCTGCCTGGGAAAAGGGCGTTAAAAGTATGTATTACTGTCGCTCGAAAACCCTGCAGCGGTCTGAAAACTACACGACCTCTGAAAAGCGTAAGGTGCAATTTAAGGAAGAGCCAAAGTTGCCCATGGCTTATGACGAGTGCTTGTCTTGTCAGTAGCTTTCATCTAGGGAACGGATACCACAAGGTGAGTGAGGTGTGCCTGCTTTAAGACGTTGTGCTGTCCGTTTGAACCGGAAAATGACACAACCTTAAAAGTGGAAGACCGTCCAAAGAAGACCGTGGTGTGCCCTCGGTGCAGACGCAAAAAACGCCTTGCACCGTTGCACCTGCTTGCTGGCATAGCTGAAGCGCTGTTTGCATGCTGCCCCCGGTTGAAATGACGTCATCGCCAAGAAAAGCTCTTTTGCCCTTTATTTTTTCGACCTGCTTTGGGCTGATGAACATCTTTTTGGCACCGCTTGTAATCGATGCATAGGCAAGCGAGAACGCCACGCCCTCAAGGGTTGGCTTGCCTGTTAGCACCACAAGCGGTAGATCTTTTGTGAGCGCAAGCAGCATTGCAAGCCCGTTGCATTGATCGCCTAGCGTAATCAACACCTCAATATCATCGGGAATAGCTTTTGCTAAGGTGTGGGCCGCGGCCGACACGATGGCCCGATCTTCTCTAAAGTTAATAAAAGCAATTTTTGCAGGGCCGGCCTGTGTGTTGACAGGCAAAAGAGAGTAATCGCCCTCAAAACCATCAAAGGCCACATGTACATTCACTGCATTTAATGTGTCGCAGGCACTGGCGCATAGACTGCAAAAGATGAGAAAGCATACTGTTTCTTTGAGGGGTCTGCAAAAAAAATGACAAGAACGTTTTAACCAGAAAAGCTTCATATGATGACACCCTGCCTTTTGTTTTTGATTTATTTTAGACAAAATAAGACATAAAACAAGCATTAATTCTTTGAAAAGACACCTCAAGATATCAATGTGATTGCGAGGAGCCTTTGAAGGCGACGCGGCAATTCAGTGTGCCTTAGCTGCTTTAGTTCGCTACCTTTGGATCGCCGCAGGCTAAAGCCTTCTTGATGATCACCAAAAGACCACACAGGTGCGTTGTTTTTATAAAACCTGATCATCAAAGACAAAGCGGGCGACCTCTTTTGAAAAATCAAGAGGTTGGTGACCGGCAACGCCAAGCCCCCCTTTTTCATCGCGGGACATGTCCCAGCCGCTCATCAGCATCATGTTTTGCTGTTTGCAAAAGTCATTTAGCTGTTTTTGATGCTCAAGTGTAAAGCGCCGGCCATTATTGTTGATCCCAAACATGGGGCATGCAGCCATGTGCTGCCAGATCTCGGTATCGCTCCACAGTGTGTCAAAAATCTCTTTAAGGTGTGTGTGCATGCCATACAATGCATCTTTGCAGGCCTCAAAAAAGTTGGGGTTTGCGCTGGCGCCAAATTCCATCAGCATGCCTTGAATGTATGTGGGCTCAATGTGATATCTTTGAACAAGGTTCAAAAAAGCGCGACCGTGTTGATTAAAGCCTTGCAGTGTGGCGGACCCATCAACCGGCAGTGTATAGCCAATCTTTGTTTCAGGAGCGCCTTCTTTGAGCCTTTGGATTGCCTCAAGATGGCGCGTTAGGGCCGCGGTATCGCCTAAAAAGCCACCTTCAAAATCAAAATCCAATCCTTCTAAGGTATAATTTTTGATGATGGCTTGATACTGTGCGCACAGATCATCGGGTGACAGACTGGCATCCGAGCACATGGGTAAGCCCGCAGCACCGCCAATAGAAATCAGCGAGCGACTGTTGCGTTCAAAAAAGTTTTTGTGATAATCAGACTGGCGTGCATCGCCGTCTTCTTCTTTTCCGGTGTTGCTATCATAAACGGACAGATGCCCGCCCCAACAAGGTTTGCGGTCGCGCAGCACCACAAAGCCCACAATCGAGCCACTAACGCCCGAGCGACTCACCAGGTGCTCAAGTGAAGGTGTGGGCCATGCAACGCCATCTGTATAAGGCATGGCTAATCTTGAAGAGGGCGTTGCACCATCTGCTTCGGTGCGCAAGGTCAAAAGTTCTGAATAGTCTGACAGATTATGACGCAGGTCAAAGGCACACACTTTGGCTTGGTACACATGATTGGGAAGCAAGTGTGACAGCATTGCACACGGCTCTTGGACGCTTAGAATCATGGGTGGTGCGACGTCGTTTTGTTCTTGGTATTGAACCTTATACCCTGCCACTGAAACGTTGTCTGTTGAGGGATCCCACTCTATTTTGGCATGAAACGCACCTGCGGTGAGCAGTGTGACATTTTTGGGGATAGAAGGGGGTTCTGTGTCTTGATCGGGGGCGATGATTTGGCCTTCTATACAAAAATGTTTGGGTAAAACCCCGTCTTCGCCTGATCCGTCAGGAAAACTGACCCCAATGGATACCTCTTTGGTGGCATGTGCCTCAAGCGGCAGTTTCCAATTTTGAAAATACCCTGTAATGCGCGTTCCATCCACAGAAAACACAAAGCCCGTATGTTGGGATGGAATGCCTTTGACAAGTGAGAAACCCATTTTGATGGTGTCAATAGCGTCATTTGTCAGATTTTGCACTGCCATTGTGATCGGGCGATAATAGCTGTCAACACTGCCCCACGCTGTATGCACCGCAACAGTCGACTTTTCATTGGGTAACGCATAACCGGTGGATGTCAGCAAGGTGAATGCCGCTGCCGAGAGCAGCCTTTTTTGAAAGGTCCATCGAGATGGGGATAATTGATATATTTTAAACATTTTCGCGCAAAGCCTCTTGTTTTTTATTTAACAAGGTTATTTTAAGAGGGGTGGATGCGTCAATTTGTTATTTTTTTATATAAAAAAGATACTAAGGGCGTGTCTTAAAAGACGCCGCATGTCTGAAAAAGAGGCTGGTGGGCACACGGTGCGTTTTGTTGAATGGGTGCCTCTCATCATTGTCATCACCCTTTTGCATAAAAAAGAAAGAGCCTTCTTCTGTGTTGTATGCGCAATAACGACCTAACCGCTGACAGTGTGCGCTACATGCAGCGAACGAAAGCGGCTAAGGCACAAATGGATTGCCGCGTTGCAACATCAGTTTCTCCTCGCAGTGTCTTTAGGCGTGCAAAAGACTGAAGGGGCGTGATGCGCTTTTTGCAAAAGACAAGTGTGTGTTACAAGCCCCTGTGTCTTGGTCAAGGCGCCATCAGATCTCTTGTTGTGTTTGTGACGGCAAACCGTCTTTATGATTTTTTTTGCTTTTGTCTCTATTTTTCTTTTCTTTGAGGTGTTTGCTCTTTATGCTAAATTAAAGTTATTGCTTTGAAGTCGCTTAAATGATTGTGGTCAAACGTTTTTTTTACCTTTTTTTCTTTTGTTTGCACGTGTTGTTGCCTCACTTGGCGGTGGCGTCTGAGGAGGCCCCTGATCAAGCTTCTGAGCAAGAGATGCCTGTCTCTGAGATGCCGCAAGGGTCTTCAGAAGTCGAGCAGCAGGCCTTTCTTGAACGCGCATCGACACCTTTAAACGGGACATCTCAAGAAAACCAAGCTTCAGATCACGGTAAAACGAATGGTGCGACAGCGTCGGAAGCGTTAACGAAAGAGTTAGAGGGGCTTCAAACCAACGTACAGGAATTGCAAAAAAAACTGACCACGTTGCAAAACAACATGGGCGCAAAAACGGTTTTGCCCTTAAAGGGAAACCGCCCCTTTGTCAAAACATATGTCTCGCTTTTTGTGGACTTGCTTGAAGAACGGTTGATTCAACTGCAAAAGGGGTTAACCGATTTAGGGGATGCCCTGCTGAAGCTCTTTTCATTAGAGGATGCGTTTGCGCTTTGGCTTGATTGGGGCGCTTTTCTTTTGATGCTTGTGGGTATCACGCTTTTGGGTGTGTTTTGTGGGTTTATGACGCACCGGTGGCTTGGACGGGGGCTTGCGGGTATTTTTAAGTGGGCTTTGAACGAGCTCAAAGAAAAACCACATTTGCACCGCATGGCGTCCTTTTTTATGGCGCTTTTCTCGGCGCTTTTCCCGGTGTTGGTCATGTTTTTGGTGCAGGTCAGTATTGCCTATGTCGTGCAAGAGGCACCGCTGCTGCATAACGTTGTGTATTTGGTTTCAACAGGCCTGTTGTTGTGGGTCGGTTTGTGGCGCTTTCACTTGGTGGCCTTGCAATTTGTGTCCAATGATTTTTGGGGAACAGGTGCAGCACGCCTTAAACGGGGGCTTGGGTTTTACCTGCAGTTTCTTTTATTTTTCTGGATTGTGGATGACTGGATCATCGAGTGCCTTTCTTTTATCGGGCTGAGTGAAGAGGTGCGGGTTCTGGTCACAGCAGTTTTTGGACTGGGCATGACCATTGCCACTTTGGGTCTGGTGCACACGTTGAAAAAGCCGCTTTTAAAGTGGATTAAGCTGAATCAAGAAAATCAGTTTCCGCTTTTGACAACCTTTTTCTGGATTTTTTGGAATACCTTTCCAGCCATTCTCTATCTGATGTTCTTTTTAGATGACGAGACATTCTCTCGCTTCTTTTATCCCATTTTGCTGACTATCTTTTTCTTCCCGCTGATTCCCATTGTCAACCGCACACTCAAACAGTTGCGTATCGTTTATTTATTGTCGCGTCGGCGCGCACCGCAGCAGGGGGTGTTGTTTCGCTTTTTAAAGCCTCGTTTGCGTGCGCATCGCTTGTGTTATTTGGTCAGCTATGCCGCTGTGGGCCTTATGATGGTCGAGGTGTGGGATTTGCGTCTCTTCCAATCTTTTAAGCTTTTTGTGGGTGGTCAGCTGTATGACCAGTTGTTTGATGTGATGCTGCTTTTGGTGGCGGCGTGGGCCTGTGTGCACTTTGGTGATCGTATTTTGCACTATTACCTGGGGCGGCCGCCCGCAACGCACCGGGAAGACGAGGTTTTTTACATCACGGGCCGCATGCGCACTTTGTTGATGACCTCACGCACGATTTTAAGAATTGCGGTGGCTCTTGTGTTTGGCTTGATTATTCTGTCAGCGCTTGGCTTTAATATCGTGCCGCTTGTCAATAACCTTGGTTTCTTTACGCTTGCGTTTGGTTGGGGCATTCAGTCGTTTGTCAAAGACTTTTTTGCCGGCCTCTTTAGTCTGCTTGATAATAACGTGGCAGTGGGAGATTGGGTTGACGTTGATGGGCGCTTGGGCATTGTGGAAGAGCTCACCTTGCGTACCATCAAGGTTAGAAATGATGCCGGCACGTTGTTTACCATTCCGTTTGGGTCGATCAATGTTTTGGGCAACCGCTCACGGCACTTTTCGCGCTTTTTGGTGAACTTGCCGGTGCCTTATGACAGTGATCCCACTAAAGTGCAAAAGTTGCTTGAGCAAGCGTTTCAAAACCTTAAAAAGCAAAGTGCCTATCGTAAAAAGGTGGTTGGGTCGATTCAGATACGCGGCATTAACGATATCAGCAATTATGCGATGGTTTTTCAAGCGCGTGTTGAAACAACGCCTACAACGCAAGAGTTTGTCAGGCGTGGCTATAACCATCAGCTGAAACTGTTGCTTGATGAAGCGGGGATTCGGCCGCCCGTGCCGCCTTATCCGCTGACAAAAGACACACTGGTTTCAGTTTCGGGACGCATCTTTAGTAAAGCCTAGCCGCCACCTAAAAGGTCTGTAGAAAGTGTCATTGCGAGGAGCAGCGTGCTGCGACGCGGCAATCCATGTGTGCTTTTATTCTGTTAGGGGGCTTGATCGGCCTGCTTGACAAAGTGGACGAGTTCCTCAAAAATCCGTTTTGTCTCGTGTGCATCCCAATCAGCCCACTGTTTTTTGGTAATGGCAAAGTCACTGATGCGCACCAGGCCTATATAGGTCTTAAGCTTAGCTAGTGCAAGTTCAATACGCATCCATACAAAATCGGCCGCATGATGATGCAGCCCTTTGAACAGCTTTCCCTTCTGCTGCTCAAATTGTGCCAGAAGCTTATCAATATCTTGGTGAACGGCTTTTCTTTGCAAAACAAATCCCTCCTCAATTTTGATTAATGGACACGTTTGTCCCAGCTGCAAAGCGGCCGCTAAAAGTTCTTGTATGTGTCGTAAGGCATCTTTTAACAGGGGGTCTTTCAATGTTTGTGTCAAATCAGACGCTTCAATCGCGTGCTCTTTTAACGAAAGCGACAGACTATAGCCAACACCTCGCACGTTACAAATAATGTCCTCTGTTTTGGGTGCAAAGCTTTTTAAAAAGGCTTTCAGATCCGAGATCTTGCGGTGTAGCCTGGTTTCATCGGGGCACGAGAGGTTGCTGTCTGTTAAAAGCGCAATCAGCGTTTTGTAAGGCACAACACCGGGGTGCCTGAAGAAAAGCGCTCCTAAAAGCGCTGCAAAAGCAGGCTTAAGGCGTGTTTGCTGTGTGTTGCCATCAAAGTCAAGGCGCAACACCATGTTCTGGCGATCCACTGTATAAGACGTTGCGGTGCGGGGATCATACAGCTGCCTTAGGTATATCATGGGGTTAATTGATAGCCTATTTTTGTTTTGCCTTTTTTGCTTTTGCAGTGCGTGATGGTTATGGGGCCTATGTCTTGCAAGTTTTGCACATGGGTGCCGCCGCATGGATCACACGAGATGCCTTTGATGTCGCACACTCTTAGCTGCTTAGATGTGGGCAGCTTATAGGGAAGTCTTTTGATAAAAGCGTCAATCTCTGTTTTTTCTAAATATCTTGTGACAACACACGTTGCTTTTTCAAGGTGCTCTTGAATGTTCGCTTCTAAGGAGACCAAAAACGCTTTGGCATCCAAAAGGGTTCCCTCAAAACCCACATAAGCTTCGTTCGGAAACTGATGTCCTTTAACGGCCTTAATGTCTGACGACAGGGCGTTCGCCACGGCGGCCACAAGGTGACCTGCTGTGTGGTAACGGGTGTTCAGGTGGCGTCGCTTTGGGTCAATGCGCAGGGTGACAGCTTTGTTGTGCGTGTTCAAAGGTGGGTTTTCTACTAAGTAATGGCGCACCTCACCCTCGATCTTACGCACATCGCACACAAGGTATGTGTTGTGGTCCAGAGTGATGGTGCCTTGATCGGCTGGCTGTCCGCCGCCTTGGGGATAAAAGATGCTGCGATCAAAGGTTAAGTAAGCGCCCTTTGTGTCATGGCCACTGTTTTGAACGGTGGCCGCTGTTTCAAAAAGGGTAGGCTCTGTGGCGTACATCAGGTGTGTCATTGTTGGCTTTCTTTTTCTTGCGTTGCGTTGATGTTACAAGCACTCAAGCAAGATCAGTATGACAATGATCTCCTGATGCGGGGCTTTTGCACATCAATTATCCCGCTTTTATCCGCGCGCTTTGAAATCCTGTGTGCACAAGGAACATGGGAAGGGTTTTGCGTTTTTGGCTTATGGTCATGTCAAAGAATGACGGTGTGTCACACGTTTTTAAGCAGCGGCTTTGGTTGATGGCTTAACTTTTTTTTTAAAAAACGAGGCAAACCACGGGTGTGTTGCCAAAGCAAAAAGGCCGTTACCCAATGTGTTCCACATGGTGATCAAGGGATCTTGCAGCATATAGAGTGTCATGAATAACCCCAGAAACTCGGTGGGCAGGCCAAGCGATGTTTGCACAAAGGGCGCCATAATAAGCGCACCACCACCAGGGACACAAGCGTTAAAAAAGCGTGCAAGGCAGTAATAAAGCGCATAGCCTATAAAAACATCCAGTGGCGGAATCACGCCAGTGGCCATTGTAAGCAGCGCAAGGGCGTTCAATGTCACCACAAACCCATCGCCAAACGTATGAATATTGGTGGTTAACGGAATCACAAAGCCTGGATAGGTTTTGGATTTCAATCGCTCACTGATGCTGTCAACTAAAATAGGCATGGTTGCAACGCCCGACATCGTGCTAAAGGCTGTAATAGCAGGCGATATAAGTGCTTTGATGTTCTCTTTAAAGCTTTTGAAGCTAAAGCGTGTGCTGATGGCAAGCAACACCACAAAGAGTGTGAAAAGCGACGCATGCATTAAGCCAAAGACTTTGCCGTAGTCTTTAAGCAGCAGCACAAGGGTGCCCTCTGACTGAATTTTAAGAACGACGGCCAAAACATACAAAGGCAACAGCGGAATAAAATAACGCTTCAGCACATAGGTTGATGACACGCGCAAGGTTTCGGCAAAGTTTTTAAGGGGTTTGATGTCTGCCAAAACAGCGGCAAAACCCAAAACCAGCGCGCACACAATGGCCACACTTGGTGTTAAGGGCGACTTAAAAGGCAAGGCCCACAGCTGCTTGACGCATTGCGGCCCCTCAAGCGCGCAGCCAGTCGCAATGGGCGATAACTTCATAAAAGGAAAGGCGATCTGCGCGATGCCATAGGCAAGAAAAACAGTGACAAAGCCCGCCACAACAGCCAACAAGGCAACCGCAAGCACCAAAATCAGGCTTTTGCGATCAAACGATGTCAAAGAGCTCATCAGGTAGCCCGCCACCACAAAGGGGATAAACATCATCAGCAGATCTTTAAAAACTGCGCCCGCAGTGAAAAGAGAGTCCAGGACAATGGGGGGAGCCACAGAGTGGATTAAAACGCCCAAAGCAATTGTTGCGATAAGCTGAAAGGGGAGGCTCTTAAAGTGCCTCAGGTAGCTTGTTATAAACATCACACAGGCAGTGTATCAGAAAACTGTTTATTCCACAAATAATCAACAAAACTAAGCAGATAAAAAGGTGTCAGAAAAGGCCTAAGGCCCTTTTTTCACAGTGTAAAAAATTTTTTTTATGCACTTTTTTATCCCAAAATGGCTCTTTCAAAAAGTGCTGGCGTCGAAGAACAAATGCGACGGTTAAGCCGTGGCAGATGTTTTTGAAGAAAAGTTGCGGCTTTCTGATGGAATCACAACCTCAATACCATCAAGGGCGTCTGTTAAAATGATTTGACAGCCAAGCCGAGACGTTTCCTCAAGACCAAAAGCCAAATCCAACATATCCTCCTCTTCTTCTGTTGAGGCGGGCAGTTTCGCAAACCATTGTGGTGCCACCACCACGTGACATGTCGAGCAAGCCAAAGAGCCTTCACAGGCCCCTTCAAGGTCATCGGCCAAACCATTTTGGTGCGCAATTTCTAACAACGAAAGACCAGCCTTTGCGTTGATTTCAACGCGCGTTTTGTCAGGCTTAATAAAAGTCACCTTAGGCATAAAACGGTGTGATTCCTTTAAAACTCGAAGAGATACAAAACTCACTATAGAAAAAATGTGGCCAAAAGTCATCTTTTTTTCTAGGATAATCGAAAGATTGGTCTCACAAGAGGATTATATGCGTCGTGTTGTTGTAACAGGTATGGGGCTTGTTTCACCTTTGGCATCTGGTGTGCAGGCATCATGGGATCGTTTACTCAAGGGGTACTCGGGTATTCGATCAATCGATCTGTTTGATACCGAGGGGTTTGCCGCAAAAGTCGCTGGCCTTGTGCCACACGGCACAGACGCGGGCGCTTTGGATATGGATGGCTTGTTTTCAAAGGCTGACCAAAAAAAGAATGACCGCTTTATCTTGTATGCACTGGCTGCCAGTGATGAGGCGTTAAAAGATGCGGGTATTCAGCTTGAAACCGAGGAAGAAAAAGAGCGGTTTGGTGTTCTCATTAGCTCGGGCATTGGTGGGTTGCCTAAAATCTATGAAACGTCGGTGGCCTTGTGTCAAAAGGGGCCGCGGGGGGTCAGCCCGTTCTTTATTCCGTCCTGTCTTGTGAACCTTGCATCAGGCCAGGTGTCGATCAGGCACCAGCTTAAGGGGCCCAACCTTGCGGGTGTGACGGCCTGTGCTGCCGGCACGCACGCCATTGGTGAAGCCATGCGTCTGATTCAAACCGGTGATGCCGATGTGATGCTTGCGGGCGGTGCCGAGGCGGCCGTGTGTCCTTTGGGTGTGGCAGGCTTTGCATCCATGCGTGCGCTTTCCACAAGCTTTAATGACACGCCACAAGAAGCATCGCGTCCGTTTGACAAAAAGCGTGATGGCTTTGTGATGGGAGAAGGTGCGGGGCTTTTGGTGATTGAAGAGCTTGAGCATGCGCGCAAGCGTGGCGCCACGATTTATGCCGAAATCAAAGGGTATGGTTTGTCGGGTGATGCCTTTCACATGGCCGCACCTGATGGCAAGGGGGCCGAGCGTGCCATGAAAATGGCCTTACAAAAAGCGCAGCTGTCCGTTGAAGATATTGCTTATATTAATGCCCATGGTACTTCTACACCACAAGGCGATGCCGCCGAGCTTAAAGCGGTTCACGCTGTTTTTGGTGCGGCAACGCGCAACCTGTCTGTGTCGTCAACCAAGTCGGCAACGGGCCACCTGTTGGGGGCAGCAGGGGGTCTTGAGGCTGTGTTTGCCATTCAAGCACTGCGCCACAACTGCGTGCCGCCAACACTGAACCTGCATGAAACGGATATTGAGACCGATCTTGATCTTGTGCCTTTAAAGGCGAAAGAAAAGCCGTTGCAATCTGTGCTGTCAAACTCTTTTGGCTTTGGTGGTACCAATGCGTCGGTTGTTTTCTCAAAAGAGATTTAGACCTGCGTGCGCATTGGCGCCTTCTTTTGTGCACACACTGTTTGTGCTAGAGTAGGGCGGTCTTCTTTTAAACTTTAGGATAATGACATGAGTGCAGCATCTTTGCCCATGCGTGATGTGGCTGTGATTGGCGCAGGCCCTTGTGGCCTTTTTTCGGTTTTTGCCTGCGGCATGATGCGCCTTTCGTGTCATGTGATTGATGTGTTGGGGCAGCCAGGGGGGCAGTGCCAAGAGCTGTATCCTGAAAAGCCCATTTATGACGTGCCCGCCTTCCCATCGATCACGGGTCAGGGGTTGACTAAGCAGCTTTTAGCGCAAATTGACCCTTTTAAGCCGTTGTGGCACTTGGGGCAGATGGTGCAAGCTATCGCGCCTTGTGCAGAAGGATGGCAGCTGCAAACGTCGCAACAAACGCTGAAGGCAAAGACCATTATCATTGCAGCAGGCGCTGGCGCCTTTACGCCGCACAAGCCGCCGCTTGATAGGCTTGATTGCTTTGAAGACAAAAGTGTTTTTTATGCGGTGGTGCAAAAAGAAAAGTTTGCGCACAAAAATGTGGTCATTGCGGGTGGCGGTGACTCGGCCGTTGATTGGGCGCTTGAACTTTTGGACGTGGCGCAGTCGATTACACTTGTGCATCGCCGAGCCACGCTAAGAGCAGCGCCCGAAAGTGTGCAAAAATTTGACGAAGCTGTGGCGAAAGGCCGCATTGTGAAAGAGGCGCCTTACCAGCTGAAAGCGCTTGAGGGGTGTTTGGAAACGGGCGCGTTGGCGCATGTGGCCATTGCATCGCTAAAGGGTGATGAAAAAAAGCTGAAGGCCGATGTGTTGTTGCCCTTTTTTGGTTTAAAAAGCACGCTGGGGCCTATGTTTAACTGGGGCCTGCGTATCGAGAAAAACCGTGTGTGCATTGACCCCACCACCGCGGCCACCAATCTTGCAGGGGTCTATGCGGTGGGGGATGTGGCGCTTTATCCCTTTAAGCGAAAGCTGATTTTAAGTGGGTTTGCCGAGGCAGCGCAGGCGGCGTCTGCGATTCGTCGCCAATTGTTTCCGGATGAGGTGGCGTCTTTTGGGCATTCAACCTCAAGCGGAGTGCCGTCGCTTGGACAAAGCGGCACTGAAGGGTAGCACCTGACCTGTCTTGTCTGTGGTAGAGCGCTCAAGGGATTGGGCCGAGAAAATGCACGCAAAACTAAGGCGCTTTTTATGGCAAGATATTACCTTAAGCGTACAGCCTGCAAGCGTTGCAAAACGCTTTAAAAGATGCAGGTTTAAAGACCACGATCGAAAGGCAGGTTGCTCGATGTCGTGGCGCTCTTCTCCTAAAACGCGGCTTGTAAAATACAGCACCACGCCGGCACCTTTCTGTCTAAGGCTGAGTGTGATCAAAGAGCGCGGCAAGGCCTCATAAAATAAATAGCCAAGGGCACGTGCTAAAAATTGGCCATAAAGTGTGCGGTTCATCACAAGGCGAATATCAATGGTACCCAGTACCTGCAGATAAAGACCTTTTTCGGTCATTAAGTCATCAAAAAGGGCAAGCGCTTCGTCAAAAACGTCGGCCAGCAAAAAGCTGTCTCGCAAGATTGACTTATCTTCTGAAAGAATTTGTTGTAAGTCTCTTAAGGTGTCCATCAAAAACTGTGATGAAACCCACTTGGCATTTTGCGCATGAATCACCTCGGGCGCACCATAGCTTTCATACACATGATCCGTTGGAATGCTTTTGGGCTCAATTTTTTGCTTGATCTGACGCAGGCGGGCTAAGAACAGATAGCGCTCGACAAGAAACAGGCGTGTGGATTCAATTTTAATCTCTTTGGCTTCCCACAAAGCGGTGACATCACGAAACTTCAGCATATGTTCACCGCTTGACAAAGGCAGATATTCAGCACGCAAGATGCGGCCATCATTTAACAGAATGACGCCTTTTTGTGGCAGGCGCATCGCAAGACTTTGCCTTAGCATGTTGGTCATGGCTGTCAGTGCTGCTTTGTGGTAAAGGCGTGGGCGAATAACATTCAACGCATCCAAAATCTTTTGACCGGTCAGTGTATTCAGGTCAACACGCACCTGCCACAACGAGAAACACGTTGGGTTAATAAAAGTAATGCGTTGATTGTCTGACAGTAAAATCACGCCCTCAGATGACTGATGGGTTGTGGCGTGTAGTACAATGTTCATTTCATTGTTTTTGCGTTTAAGGTGCAATTTTTCTGTCATGTCCTCACACAGCATTAAGCAACCTGTTGGTGGATAAGAGGCTAAAACAATACGCAAGCTGCGCTCGTTAGGCAGATGAACAAGTTCTTCATGCATCGTTTTAGAAGGCGTGCGGAAGAAAGACTTAAACTGGTGCTTGTAAGCTGCAAAATCAATCATCTCGGGCAGCATGCGCTTTTTCCGCAAGACATCCAAAATATCATCCACAAGCGGTTTTTCTGAAAGCCACGCATCATCCAGCTGAAACATGCCAGCAAAGTTGCTGTTATAGGCACGAAGATGCATATCATCGCCAAAAATACCCACTGAAAGCGGCAGGCTTTTAAAAAGTTTTTCTGTTGCGTGTTCTTTTTTCTTCAAATCATACTGTGAGAGCGTGTGTTCAGTAATATCGTGGGCCGCAAGCCACAGACCTTGGTGCGGATCTTTAAAGGCGAAGACATCAAAAATGCGTGTTTCAGCTAAAATCTGTCTTTCTAAAACGGCACGCTGCAGGCTTTCTGTTTCATACGCTTTTTCAATCAGCTTTTGAAACGCCATGCCTTTAAACAGATCAGCGCCCGGTTTCTCGCGCAGGCTAAGATACTGTTGAACCTCAAGGTATGCGGTATTGGCATAAGAGACCTGAAGATTCGTATCCAAATGCCACATTAAAAAAGGCAAGCGTTTAAGAAGCGGACTGTTTTGAATCAGTGCTTTTTGTTCAGGATTGCGCGTACCAGGCGCTTCTTCAGCTGACAGAACATAGACCAAAAAAGAGTTGGATGTCTTTTTTGCGTTCAACGTGAGATCAAACGTCAACCCCAAAAGGCGTGCAAGCCCTTTGCGAAGCCCCAGCGCAAAAGCGGCAATCCATGATGTGAAGAAAAAGCTGCTTAGCTTTTCAGAAAAAGAAATCTGGCGCCTGACAACCAAGATATAAGATTGGCCAGCCTTAGAAAAAAGATGGTACGAAACGCCATCTTGAGGGGTCTGCCATTTTTTTTGCAAAAGCTTCATGTGTTCCTCTGTAAGACACGGGCGAAGCAGATCCCAAAACGACAGAAGATTTGTGTGTTGTGTGTCAAAAAACGTCATGAAAGTGGCCGATGCGGCATGAATCAACCCGTTGCTATCGCACTGACACCAAAGGTGATCTTTGTGATAGTGCGCAACGTTGAAACGCCTAAAACAAAAGGCAACGCCAAGACACAAAAGCGCCCAAAAAAGAATTGTTAACGTATATATCGGCACACTCAACCCAATCTTTCTTAAGAATTATTGCCAGCCGTGTGATTGGCCGCTATGCTTCCTTTAGGGGGAAGAAAAAAAGTCCCCTCTTTTTAGGTAAAATTTTTTACAAAAAAATACAAGTTTTTAGTGAGTTTTTATATTGTCTAATTCAAACAATTTTTCTTTTGTTTTACAAGACAGTTTGTGGGAAGAGCCAAAACTCTTGCTGTTTGTAAAGCTGCTAAAGGCGTGGTCGCAGCAGACGAATCTGATCAGTGCGCATGACCTTGAGGGGGACTTCATGCGCCGGCACATCAAAGATTGCGGCGGTCTGTTGCCCTTTGTGCAAGATTGGCCATCGCTTGTTGATATTGGCACAGGCGCGGGGTTGCCAGGTATTGTGCTTTCTATTCTAACCCAAAAACATGTGCATCTTGTGGAAAGCCGTTTAAAAAAAGTGCTGTTTTTAAAAGAGGCCAAACGCACACTTAATCTGAATGTGACGGTGCATCACGGACGCCTTGAAGAGATGCCGCCCTTTCAAACGCCTTTTTTTGTATCCCGTGCGTTTAGATCGCTTGAAGATACGTTGCATCTTTTGCGCACGCATCTTACAAAAGAAACGGTTTATGTGTGTCTTAAGGGCGAAAGCGCCATGGATGAGGTGGCCAAGGCGCGTGTGCGTTTTGCGTTTGACCTTGAAGTTTTTTCAAGTTTAACGCATGCTGGGGGCAAGGTTTTGCGCCTTTATCACATTGAGCCTAAATAAGATGCCACAAGGAACCATTATTGCGCTTCCCACTCAAAAAGGAGGGGTCGGCAAAACAACCACAGCGGTTAACCTTGCAACGGCGCTTGCGGCCACAAAGCAGAAAATTCTTTTGATTGACCTAGACCCGCAAAGCAATGCCAGCACGGGCCTTGGTATTCCGGTTCAAAAGCGCAAAAAAAGCACCTATGATCTGTTGCATCATCCCGAATGGCGCCATGAAACCATTCAAGAAACAGGCATTCCCTTTTTGTCTATCATGTGTGCTGTGCCTGATCTTGCAGCGGCCGAGGTCGAGCTTGTGGGTGCCGAAAAGCGCAACGAGCGCCTTAAAGAGGCATTGACACCCCTTAAAGAGCATTATGATTTCATCTTTATCGACTGTCCGCCCTCGATGGGGCTTTTAACGCTGAATGCGTTGGTGGCGTCAGATAAAATTTTAATTCCCTTGCAGTGCGAATTTTATGCCCTAGAAGGGTTGTCGCACCTTTTAAAGAACTTTGAGCGTATCAAGAAAAACCTTAACCCCCATTTGCAACTGCAGGGTATTGTGCTGACAATGTATCAAAAGCGCAGCCTTTTAAATCAGCAAGTGGCCGAAGATGCGATGCAGCATTTAGGAGAAAAGGTTTACAAAACGATGGTGCCGCGCAACACACGGGTGGGGGAAGCCCCCTCGTTTGGCAAGCCTGCGCTGCTTTATGACTTTCATTGTGCGGGGTCAAAAGCCTATGTGGCGCTGGCGCAAGAGTTCATCAATCGGGAGGCCGCTGCATGAGTGCCCTAACATCCAAACGCAAACTGGGGCAGGGCCTTTCAGCGTTGCTTGAGTCCGAGGTGGCACCGCCTGAGGCACCCTCGAACGAGATCGCGTACCTAAACCCTGAACAGTTTAAAACGGGCCTGTATCAGCCGCGCACGCGGTTTGATGAGGTGTCGCTTGCAGAGCTGGCAGCCTCTATCAAAGAAAAGGGCATCTTGCATCCGCTTGTGGCGCGCACCAACAAAACAACGGGCGAGGTCGAGCTTGTGGCCGGCGAGCGTCGCCTAAGAGCCGCACAACTGGCTGGCCTGAAAGAGATTCCCTGTCGCTTGCTCGATTTGTCCGAGCGTGACGCCCTTGAAATTAGCCTTCTTGAGAACGTGCAGCGATCTGACCTGTCACCCATTGAAGAGGCCAAGGGTTATGACAAATTGATTCAAGACATGGGCTATACGCAAGAGGATCTTGCAGAAAAAATTGGTAAAAGCCGTACGCATCTAACCAATACGCTGCGCCTTTTGCGCCTTGCACCCAGCATTCAAAAGTTGGTTGATGAAGGCGCGCTTTCGGCAGGGCATGGGCGTGCGTTGCTAGGGGCGCAGAACCCCGAAGCTTTGGTGTCCCAGCTGCTGCACGAAGGCTGGAGTGTGCGTCAAACAGAAGATGCCGTGCGTTCTGCCAAAAACGCGCCCGCGGCCGCTGAAACAGCCGATACGAAAGGTGCCAAAGGTCACTTTGAAAACGATGCGCTGATGACCGAGATGCGTTTGGGACAGGCGGAAGCACAAACGTTGGCTTATCAGCTCAAACAGCTGACATCGCTTGACGTTGTGGTAAAGCTGAAAAAGCATGGTGGGCTTGTCTCGTTTGCGTTTAAAACGGCTGAAGAGCTGGATCAATTTATGATGCAACTGAACGACGGCCAAAAAAAACCAGCGTCATAATATTTTCAACTGTCATTGGCCTCAAAACGTCACTGCGAGGAGAAACTGATGTTTCGACGCGGCAATCCATCTGTGCCTCAGTCTCTTGCAAGTGGATCGCCACGCGGCCCATGGCCGTTCACGATGACGTTCTTATCTCGCCATGGCAAGATAAGACGGGCGCTTAGGCAGGACGTTCGTTTTGTGGGAAATATTCCGTGCGGGCACGCTGTTCATGACTTATGTTGTGAAGAATTTTTTTCAGCCCATCTCTCCAGCTCCTGTGTAAAAAGCTGGGCGTGCGGCATATCCGAAGCTGTTAATGTTTCAATCTGGTTATTCAAGGCAGGCAAGCAAGATCGGTCAAGGTTATAGTTTGCTCTCAGGTTAAGTTCACTCAAAGCCGAAAAAGCACAAAATATGCTTGCGTCGGTGATGTCACAGTTGAAAAGATCTAAATGCTTCAAAACAGGCAGGTATTGTAAAGGGCTGGCGTCTGTTACCTGCTGACAGTTGGCAAAAGAGGCCGTGCGCAGCTCACGGCAGTTGCTAAAAGCGTTTAAATCAGACAGCAGCGGTGACTTGACTGAAACCTCACGAAGGTTTGTCAGTTGGCCAAAGACATCGGCCTTTTCAATAGCTGACATATGAATAATCAACGATTGCAGCGTTTTCTTGCAGGCTTCAAGGGCGCTGATGTCGTTTAGTGAAACCATGCCAAAAATATTGACGTGGGTGACGGGCAGGTCGAACAGGCGTTGATAACTGCACAGGTTTTGGATGCCAGGAACTGTGGTCCACCTTAGAACACCATTTGATTCTGGCTTTGAGACGACTGTAGGCTCCGATGGGCAATGGATGTTGATGCCCAGGCTGCGTGAGTTATGTTTGCAATAGTTCTCCAGGCGTTCGAAAAGTTCCGTTTTCTGTGCTGTTGAACAATCGCACGCAACGTCGTCGGCCTTTGTGGGTGTGATCAAATCGTGCAAAAGCTTGCCGCGCAGTGTTATGCCTGTATGGTTGACTGAAGGATCTTCCCCACCCTCAGCTTTGGCTAAAAATGTGTTCAGTTCAAAGAGGTTCGCAAGCGTCATGTGGTTAGGTTGGAACGGCTTGCCGCTATCTGGTTGCTGCGGGGCAGCGCTTGCCAGGGGTTTGGCGGCACAGGCTGTTGGTTCGGTGCCATCTTTTTCAGGGTCCATGGCTGCAAGGCCTGGCAAAAGCCCGACGACAAAACCGCACAAAAGTACAGAAGAAATTTTATAAGACGCTGAAAACATGTTTTCTATCCTTAAAGCACAATTAACTTTATATTGACAATTAGCAAAAAAAACAATAAAAATCAATAATATAAATGTTTACTTATTCAATAAGTCAATAAACAGATTGCTGATTATGACTGTTTAGAAGGGTGCAAAAATATGACAAACAAACTTTTGAGCTATGCATGTGCTGTGTGTTGTGTGGTGGCGTTGGGTGTGTTAGGCCCCATCACTCTAGGGGCTATGCAAGATCATAATGATCATGACAACGACGTGCCTCACGCCCCTTTGGCCGCTGCTGCGCCTCAAGATGCTGGGTTAGAAGCGTTAAAGGCGCGCTTGTCTGCCTATAGTGAAAACGGGGACCTTCTTGAGTTAGAGAATTTTTTACAGACTTTTCAAGAAAACGTGAGGCCTTTGTTGTTGCCAGGTGAAAGCAATCTGTTGGCGCAACGCATCGTCGCATTAGACAGCATTTTTCAAGCGGGTGAGCTGGGCCACAGCAATGCCCTTATGGTGTTAGGTGCTCTTGAATCCAAAACGTTGTTAGTCGATGTGGCCACCACAGCACAAAGCGCCTCGGTTGCGTGTGTGATTTATCATGGCGAAACGCTTTACCGCATCGCCATGGGGTGTCACCTGGGCGAGCCCTTAAGCAAAAACGCGCTTTACCACGTCAGGCCGTTGACGGACGCAGAAGAGGAGTTGCATCAGAATTTTGAGCTGAATCCAGAGCTTTGGAATGATTTTTTAAAGGCAAACCTTGATCTGCTGCGTGCAGACTGGCACACAGGTATTTATAGCCTTGAGTAAGACCTAACGAAGGCCTTTTGCATGGGAGATGCCTCTAAACTGCTATTGCCAGGGAAAAAACCAGGTTTGCGACGCGGCATGCCCCCAAACGTCATTTTTGTAGGGGAGCTTTTTAAGGCGACGCGGCAATTCATCTGTCTCTTAGCCTCTTCGTTACTGTATTAACAATCAAAAATTTGACAATTGTGAAAAAAATATTTAAAAAAAATAGATTAAACAAATATTTGTGTAATGATTCATGTCTTTAAAACGCCTTTTCTTATCTTTTGCTCTTCTTTTTATCTTACCCATTGGCAATCTCTGGGCACCAAAAAGGCCCGGCGACCCCTTGCCTAACCAGCGGCACACAAAACGCCGTCGCCAAAACCCTGCACGCCAAGAGTGGAGACCCAGAGACGATCGACGCCAAGAAGGCCAATATCAAAGGCAAGAGCGTCCACCCGCACAACGCTTTGCACACGCACCCAGAGGACGCAGCAGGCAAGATGAGCGCGACAGAGACCATAACGGTCGCAGACCCTATGATCAACGGCCATCAGAAAGTTACGGCCGATCCTTTGAATCACAACACAATGATCAAAGGCACCATAACGGCCCAAGGCAAGAGGCACGCAGGCAAGACAGACGCCCTGCACATTGGCAGCAAGAGCGCTGTCAGGGGTATTACCAAGGGCGTCGAAACGATCGCCCCCACACCCAACGAAGGGATGATCAGGGAGACCACGCGCAAAGACCACAGGCAGCATCAGGCCGTGATGCCCGTAGACAAAACGAGAAAAAAGTGTCGCTGAATGACTTGTTTAAGCAAATGCAAGGTGACCTGCAACGTCATGGCATCCGTACACTCAACAAGCATTTGGACGCGCTTTGTGGCGCATCTTGCCGACCTGCTTTCAATTGTATAACCGCTTCACGTGCGTTTAGCACGCTGAGTCGCTTTGCCAAAAATAATCCCAATCTTTGTCATGCTATCAAAGCACACAGGTCTTTTGTGCCCAGAATGATGGAGGTGACACAAGAGCAGCTACCGAACACCAACAACGCAAAAACCCTTACCGCTCTTTTATACGGATGCATGAAGCTTTCCATCACACCAAATGCAACCTGGCAAAAGGCCTTTTGGATACAAAGCCAGGCCACACTAAGCAAGCTTAACCCGCAAGAGTTCAGCAACACGCTTTATGCCGCAGCGGAGCTGAGGATTCAGCCACCCCAAGAATGGCAACAAGCGTTTTGGACACAAAGCCAGACCAAACTAGAACAGTTTAATCAGCAAAGTTTCAGCAACACGCTTTATGCAGCAGCTAAACTGGGAATTCAGCCACCCAAAGAGTGGCAACAGGCCTTTTGGGCACAAAGCCAGCGGAAACTCGAACAGTTTAACCCGCAAAATTTCAGCAACACGCTTTATGCAGCCACTAAACTGCGAATTCAGCCATCTAAAGAGTGGCAACAGGCCTTTTGGGCACAAAGCCAGACCATACTACGCAAGTTTGACCCGCAAAGTTTCAGCAACACACTTCATGCAGCAGCTAAACTGGGAATTCAGCCACCTAAAAACTGGAAAAGAGTTTTTTGGACACAAAGCCAGCCCAAACTAAGACAGTTTAACCCGCAAAGTTTCAGCAACACACTTTATGCAACAGCTAAACTGAGAATTCAGCCACCTAAAAAGTGGCAACAGGCCTTCTGGACACAAAGCCAGGGCAAACTAAGACAGTTTAACCCGCAAGAGTTCAGCAACACGCTTTATGCAGCCGCTGAACTGGAAATTCAGCCACCTAAAAAGTGGCAACAGGCATTTTGGACACAAAGCCAATGGGCGTTACAAAACTTTAACGAACAGGATTACAGCAACACACTTTATGCAGCAGCTAAACTGGGGATTCAGCCACCTAAAGAGTGGCAACAGGCATTTTGGACACAAAGCCAGACCACACTAAGCAGGTTTAACCCACAAAATTTCAGCAACACACTTTATGCAACAGCTAAACTGAGGATTCAGCCACCCCAAGAATGGAAGCAGGTATTTTGGGCACAAAGCCAGGCCACACTAAGCAAGTTTAACCCACAAAGTTTCAGCAACACGCTTTATGCAGCCTGTGTTCTTGATCTTAAGCTTCCTGAAGCTTTTAAAAGTTGTGTCTCTTTAAATTTGGAAAACGACATAGAGCAAGATACAACGTCCCTGCGTGTCATGTACAACACAAGGGATTACCTTAAAGCACAAGGCATCAACCTTGAGTTTAAACAGGATACCCTCGCAAAACTTCAGAAAAATGAAGACACAAAGATATCATGCTTAGAGAGCAAAACCGGGTTCGCTCTGTCAAAGGTGTTGCAAGACATGTGTCCGCACATCTCGTTAACAGAACAACGCTTTATTGACGGCATCGCAAGCACAGCTGACTTTTTTATAGACGCATGTGGTGAGAAAGGTTTGGTCATTCAAGTGGATGGCCCCACTCACTTTCTTAACCAAGGCACGGAAAGGCAATGTGTCAATGGCTTTACGGCCTTTCAAACACGCCAACTGCAAACGCAAGGCTACCAGGTGCTGCGGTTGCCTTATGACCTGCTTGAAACCCGCGATGTTTATGACATAAGAGACGAAAACGCACCTGTTCCGCCAAAACTTGCGGATTACCTGAAAGAACAGCTAACCCCCTATCTTACCCTTGCCACCTAAACCTTAAGGGCGTTCTAGATCGCCACAAGCAAGGTGTTTAAGCGGCTAAAGCACACGATGGATTGCCACGTCGCCTTAAAAGGCTCCTTGCAGTGACAGGTTTTAAGCCGCCAACGCGCTAAGCATCCAGTGGTTCTTTTGGTGGGCGGCCAGACGACCCGTTAAAAGATCAAGCGTCACATCATCACCGGCATCCGCGGCAAGCTTGAAGCTTTCTTGAATCACCGCCTCGATTTTTTTTTGATCTGCCGCAAGGGTTTTGACCATGGTCATGGCCTCGTCATCGCCTTCGGCCTCTTTGAGGCTTGCAAGGGATGCAAACGCCTTAAAACTGCCCGGCGCGTTGTGACCCAGCATGCGGATTCTTTCGGCTATTTGATCAACGGCCTCGCTAAGCTCGGTGTATTGCTCTTCAAACAAGGCGTGCAGGCTGTGAAAAAGCTGGCCCTTTACATTCCAATGATAATTTTGCGTCTTAAGATAAAGCACATAGGTGTCACTTAAAACGCGCGCCAAGCCTTGGCACACATCGTTTGTTTTGGGGGAAGACATAACGGTTCTCCTTTACTCTGCGGGGGATGCATCTGGCGGCTGAGCGGCTTCTTGCTTGTTCACCACCACAAGGGCAGGACGCAGCAGCCGATCGTGCAGCATATAGCCTTCTTGAATCACGTCCACCACCTCGTCTGCTTTTTTTGCGGGATCACTGATCTCGCGCATGGCTTCGTGCTTGTGGGGATCAAAGGTTTTGCCCGCAGCCTCAACAGACACCACACCTTGGTTTTTCAAAAAACGCTCGACATCTTTTTGCACCAACTTCACCCCCTCAAACAGACTTTTGGTCAAAGGATCCGCCGTGG
>JBAJNL010000002.1:0-65946 GCA_036881885.1 Holosporaceae bacterium | reverse complement strand
TAAAAAGTATCTTTTTCATAGACATCAGGCAAGAGCTTCCCTCTTTCTAAAAAGAACTTGCGTTTATCGTTTAGCTGTGAAGACAATCAGTTACCACACAAGCAAGGGCGAGCAATGTGCGCCAAAAAATAATGCCTGAAGCAACACTAGAGATGGCAACACTGGCTGATTATCCCATGGTTCAAAACATGGCGCGTTTTTATGTGTATGATCTCTCTAAAACGTGCGGCCATTTGTCAGATGCCTGGCATCTTCCCCCCGACGGTTTGTTTGCAAGTTTTGATTTTAAATCTTACTTCACCGAAGACACCCGGCGTGCCTATTGGGTCAAGGCAAACGGCGCCGTCGCCGGGTTTGTTTTGCTTAATCAGATCACCCACAAAACATCTGGCCAGTGGAACATGGGCGAGTTTTTTATCCCGGGGCAATATCAAAACAAGGGCATTGGTCACAACGTTGCCAAACAAATATGGCAGCGCCACCCCGGCAAATGGGAAGTTGCCGTGATACCAGAAAACCAAGCGGCCTTGGTTTTTTGGGAAAAGGCCATCCAAACATTTACCCAAGGCGCTTTTTCAAAAGAAACTGTGCATGTCGATTTTGATCAAGATCAGCCACAAAGAATTCTTTTTACGTTTTGCAGTCACGAAAAATAGTCTTTAATATCAATATTTTATTTGCCTCAAGCAATGTTTTTACTTGAGGCACTTAAACGGGTTTGAAACCATAGAACCTCGGCAACGCCAAACCATACTTTTTCAAAAGCAATTCTTTAAAGGAAGCACACAATGCATTTTTGCTTTGCACAACGTTTTTTATGCTGCCTCCTTTTACTGGTTTTTCTCACACCGGTTACAAAAGCTCAGCATGCCGGCGCTCTTTTAGACGCTTTAGGCATTACACAAGAAAGAGCCTCTTTAGATGCCAGCGATCCCAAACTGGCCACCCTTTTTAAAACTCACACACACGATGTGTATAATCTTTATGAAGCCTTTATTGAGTGGGATGATAACCGGACGTCACAACAGGCAACGCATAAAGCAAAGCAAATTCTAAGGCAGCTGGAAAAAACATACGATAGGCACTTTCTAACTTTGCACTCTACAAAGAACATTGAAGAGGCTTTTTTCTTTTGGATGCGCTATTGCGTGTTACGCAACGCTGCCGCAGAAGAAATAACCCGCTGTTTTCCCAAAGACTCCCAAAAAGGCTATGGGCTTCCTTTATGGCTTGTGCTCAAGCATCCTCAGATTTTGCATGACGAGCCTTGGCCTCGTTACCCAGCAGATGTTTGCGCAACGCAAAAGGTTTTTGACTTGCCCCATTTTTCACAGCTGCGGCGTCATTTAGAACACCTCACCGAAGGCAGATGGGTCACCACAAGCTATGTCACACATCAAGGCACCATCCGTTTGGATATCAACGGCAACCACAGACTGTTTGAAAGGCTTCTTAATTTTCATCCTGCGGCCATTTTAAAAGAACATCAAAGCAGCACCACAGAAGAACTTTTACGGCCCTTAAAGATGTGGGCCTCGGAAGGTTTGTGGAACAACCTTGCGCACAAAGATTTTGTTGTCGCCTTTACAAACGCCACAAAAGAGCTGCAAACATTTTATAAAAGCCAACCGCACCTAAAAGCTTATCATCATAAGGTGCACAAGCTTTTAGCTGCATACATTTATCTGTGGGTGCCCGTTCAAAAAAAAGCACCCGCTTTTTACCTGATCGACATGGGTGAAGAAAAATTCTGCAAAGCCATGGCGCACAAGGCATTGAAATTCTGTACGCAGCAAACATTAAATGCCTGTCTTTCACGTGCCATCTTAAACAACTTTTCGGCCAAAACCTTAGAGGTCATCATTCAATTTGGTGCAGATGTGAACGCACTGCATTGTTCTGAAACCCCACTGATGAAAGCCGTACAAAGACCAGAGGTCGTTGCCTTGTTGCTTAAACACGGTGCAAAAGTCAATGCACGCAACCCTTTTGGCAAAACGGCACTTTTTTATGCCATACAGTTCGGCAGTGATCAAACCATTCAGATGCTGCTTCAGGCCGGCGCAAATGCAAACGACGCCCTTTATAATCTTAAAAGGATGGAACACTTGTCTGATAAAAGTTACGGGGATTTTATGCTTGAACATGTTGCTGATTTTACACCACTGGTTTATGCCATGCGTTACGGAAGTTGCAACACACAAAAGCTGCTTAAACAGCGCGGTGCCACGCTGGGCTGTGCACCACCAAAAAGAATTAACGCATGGGTCATCAATGCCACCGATGCACATAAACCATAACTCGCTCAGACCTCTTTAAAAGACATTACCAAGACAGCATGTGCGCATTGCGCTCAATGAGGAAAGTGTACGCCAGCACACATTTTAAAGGCGGGGTTTCATGAACGTACTTTTTAAAATATAGATGTCAATTTAAAGAAGAGCTGCATGTTGCAACATGCGCCCTAAGACTATCAATTTGTTCTGATGGCACGGCAGAACAGTGCGTTATATTTACTTTTAACAAGCCCCCAGCAGAGAGAATCTAAAACACTTCAAACGCCTGCTCTGCGGTTCGAGTATTATTTGGGGCCGCTTTTTCTCTTCGATTTTGTTTTAACCGCTTCTTTTATTGCCGTTTTACCTTTTGAATGACTTATTTTGTTTTTTCTGATTGCCAAGAGCAGGAAAGCTACAAATCTTTTGTTTGGAAAGAAGAGTCTGTGTACCCTATTTTGTGCGCGATGCTTTGCGCTTTTAGAAAGGCACTGAGCGTTTGCATGCTCTCTTCATCGATTGTGCCGGAGAAGACGAACATTCTAAAAGGCCCCCCATTCTTTTGAGCATATTGCTTAATGACTTCGCCATACCCATCTTTTATCAGCTGCGCTAAAAACGTAAAGGGGTCTTTCTCGCAGGCTAGATTACGGGGTGGATTGCCCCTTTTTTTAAAAAAAATATGCTCTTTTGTGATATACAACCCTACAAAAATACTGCTCTCGTCTTCTTGTGCAAGCACTTGAGCAAGGGCTCGCCAACCTTGTGCAAAATTTTGAGCCCCGTCCAAAGATCGCCTCGCATTGTTAAGTTTCAACTGCTTGTTTTTTTGTGCCGCAGCGTATCTCCCAAAGAAGATTTTATAAGGTTGCGCTTGAGAAAATTTTAGAAACTCCTTATAAAGCGATTGCAAATCATCCAGAATTTTATATTTTTTAGCTATTGATTCTATTGCGTCTTGTATTGTTTCCTTTGTAAGAGGGGTGTTTGTAAACGTGTACCGCTTCGTTATGGCACACCGGGCAGGGTCAATGTTGTTAAGAAAGCAGTTGAGCATTTTTTCAGAAAGGTTTTGACCATTCATTGCTTGAATGACATCAAAGGAAAATTGCTTGAACTGTTGATTGTTTTTAAAAAGACAGACCTCCTCTGTATAGGCTTTCATCTTCTGGTATTCCGCAAAATCATATCCCTCGCCCATAGGGTTGGCTTTCATCAGTTCCACCAAGTGCGCGTGTAATGCATTTGTATAATGCGTAAGGCAAAACGCAAAATATAACTGTTCCCCATATTTCTCGATAGATTTTTGAAGAAAGCTATCCCATTGCGTACATTGATGATCAGATCCATGTTCAATTTTTAGTTTTTTTGTACTGGCATCTTCAAGCAGGTCCATAGCCTTTTTGTTATGTGCTAAAAGCGCTTTCCAATCTTTTATATCTCCCGTTTGTTTTGCATCTTCTGCAAAATAAGTACACAAGCCCTCAATGGTATCTCTGGCAGCTTGCTGCTGTGCCGCAAACAAACGAATTGTTTCTAACGCTGAATCCTGCGCTAAAGCATCCTTGCGTGCTTTAGATGGATTTACTTGACGTAAAAAACGCTTAATATTGGACTTTAGAAGGCGTGACTTTTCACATACACCGTTCCATTCAACAGCATGTTTCCTTGGAACGCACGCACAAACCGTTACAGATGGGTCATTTTCTTTTTCAACAGAAACAAGACTTCCGTGATCTGCAGAAGAAATCGCAGCCGCACAACAGAAAAAATAAACGAACAAAAAATTAAAAAATGACAAAAATCATACCAAATAGACATAAATAAATGTTTTATAATATCGCCAGCCAATAAAAACCAGAAAAAGATGCATCTATTTTGAATACAAAATGTTTTTAGTAAAGGTAAGTTTAGACTCACCGGCAAAACGCCCACAACGTTAGTCAGCATCTTTCTTTTTTTAAGGGCGCTGTCTTGCGGCGACTATTCCATGAAACCACGCTACAGTCACTTAAGACACACCCTGGTCTGAAGCAACGATCTTTTTGCCAAAAATATTGACAAAAAAACGTTTTTTTATTCTAACATCTGTTTACATGATTTGAGTTTTACAAGGTTTTTGATGGGCGAACGTCTCAAGCCCATCTATCCTATTTTGCCGAATGCTGAGGGGCTTACTCAAGAACGGGCGTTTTACCTCCAGGCTGCGGAAAATGGTGATCCTTCAGCATGTTTGCCCCCAAAGATACACCGGACTGGATTTTTAACCCAAATGCCCTGTCGAGCCATGTGAAGCAATGCGGAAAAACCACGTTGCTCACGTGCCACGTCCACTATTTGCATAGACATCCAGGATGCCTTGGGTTTGAAAACCTAACCTTTGTGCCAAACGCAAAGATGTCTCATAACACTGAGCCACTGACCGCTTGTATCCCTTGTCTGCCGCTACGTGAAGCATCTTTTGAATCAGAAAACTCATCGCGCCCTTCTTTCGATAGTGTGCGCGTGTTCCCCAACAAAAATGTCCCGCCGGCTCATCTTTATCCTCCGGCAAGTAAAGCATCGCAATCGAAACGGGCTCTTGAGTTTGCGCCTCATACAGAATGTAAAGAGGGTGCCTTGTCTCTGAAGAAAGCACATAGTTTATCGCTGGTCCATAAACTTTTAGAGCATCTCCCTTGGGCAAGCGAAAAGCCTCATCTATCATGGCACAACCCTTTTTGAACGCTTCCGCATCCTGCACGCGCTTTGCCACATAAGCGTCTTGCTTCTTAGTATCCTTCTTCAAACTTGCATGATCAAAGGAAACGCATGTCGCCTGACCTACTTTTTGAAAATGGTTATCCGCCAGGATGCTTTGACTATTTTCCTTCCTGTCAGCGGGGGTTACATATAAAAAGTCGATTTTATTTGCCTGTGAAACGTGTCTCAGTGCTTGCTTAAGAGATATTTCATGGCTCTGCGGGTCTGCTATGGAGCTTAAATCAAAAACCAGATTAAAGTCTGCCCCAAGGGATCCACCCACAGCGACAACAGTCTTGCCACAGGTGTAAATGACATGCTTTGCCTGCTCATAAAATGAGACAAAGCAACTTTGGAGAGGATGCATGGTCGACTTTCCTGCAAAGAGATGGGTATGTATTTGATAGATATACAATAGTTTTCTGTAAAGCCCAAAAATGAGTCAACAGAGATTTGCCAAAACGCTACCTATGTGCTACCTAAACCCTTTTTTGCGTTCTTCTCAAAAAACCTTGAAACCCGCTGTGATAGGTGGTAGGCGCTACAGGATTCGAACCTGTGACCCTCTGATTAAAAGTCAGATGCTCTACCGGCTGAGCTAAGCGCCCCATAACAAATGGTATAAACATAGCATAGGTTGTTTCTGAAAGGCCGTCAACGCCTTGTCAAAAGGCTTTTGCACCGGCTTTAAAAATGCATTAGATACCAAAAGCCTGCGCATCAACAGTCGCGCATGGCCCGCCTAACCCTTTTGCTTATCCCGAAAAAGGATAGATAAAGCTTAAAAGAAAGCGGTTTTCTTTCAGTTTAAAAGATTGCGTGATGGTATCGCCATCATAATCTTTAGACGAAACCTTGTTCGAGCCTGCGCTGTATGTGTATTCAAAGCGCATGATCAAAGGCTTGATGTTTTTTTGGATACCACCGCCAACCACAAAAAGAGGCATAAAGGCCGTGTTGTTTTTGTTGAAAGCTGAGCTCAGCGTTGCATTATAATAAGAATACTCATAGCGCGTGCGTGCAAGCTCGCCTCCCACCAAAAGATAGGGAGATGCTAGTTTAGAGCGAAAGCCACCGCGCAAAACGCACCCAAAAGACATGTTTTTATGTGCTTTTGAAAAAGCCGAATAGGGGCCACTGACGAAGCGATCATACACACTGACGTTCGAAAAGGCGCCATAGCCTTCAATGCCCCAAAAAAACTTCTCTAGCGTGTTTTGATACCCAATGATGAGCTGTGGAAAAAGCTTACTTTTGTTGGTTTTTTTATCCACGATCGAAGATGAGCCTGTTGCGTCTGACGCATCAGCTTTGTGGCGACCATCAAGCATGGCCACACCGCCACCAAGGCCACCGTAAAAGGCAGACTCTGCATAAAGCGGTGACAGCAAAAAAAAGAGAAAAAAGATAAAAGGTTGTTTCTTCATGGAACAAATAATTGACTTTGACAAAAGTTAGTTTATGTGTATACAATTTTTACAAAAAATGTCAATGACAATGCGTATGATGTTTAAAAAAACGATTCTTTTTTCAGCCACCCTTTTAGTTTGCTGGCAAAACACCGGCCTTTTTGCCTTTGGCCCTTTGCAGGAGCAGGAACAAGAAAAAAAGCGACGCACCGTACAGGCCGCAGCAGCGCAAACAGGTAATACCGATTTGCCAGGAGACCTTCATGCAAAACTAGGAGAATGCTTCAGGCTTTTTCAAACTAACCCAGGTCCACACGATTATGATTCGCACATGCCAGAAAAAACGCGATTCCTTGAAGACATAGTTCAAGTGCACTTACCGGCACACTGTGGTTTAGCAGGCGCGCCTGCGCTGCGCAATTATGACGACTGCGCACGTAGCCTTTTGGCAGCCGCTGATCGTTTGGACACCGCACACAACACCGCCGCCAATCCCCTGCCGCATTGGAGAACGTATAGAAGCCTTGTGAAACAGCGCCTTGATCACCCCAGTGGTGGATTAAACGATGCGACCCACAGGTTGCTGCGTTTGTGCGCTTTTTTCTGTGACAATGACGTGCGACCAAGGGCAATCACACCAAAAACAGCGGCCAACCAAACACAAGCATGGAACTTGCTTATACAACACCTAGATCCCACCAGCCCCTCGCCCTCAGCCGTTTACAATGTGTTTTTTAATCTTCTTGCACAAGACTTGCACGGGCTCTTTCCGTAAATTGTTGCTTCAACTGCAAGCATATCAGCACATCTCAAAAAAGAGGGGAAGCCAGGCGCTTCCCCTTTTGCTTTTAAGAAACGGTGGCAATCTTTTTAGCTTTGCTGCCATCTAGTGTTTTGCTGTTTGAAAGCTCTTCAGCTTCTATTTTGATTTCACGGGGCTTTTTGGCCTCTGGAATTTCACGCACCAGCTCGATACACAAAACACCACTGGCTAAAGACGCGCTGACCACTTTAATAGAATCTGCCAATTGAAAACGTCTTTTAAACGCCCGGGACGCAATGCCGCGATGCAAATAGGTCACGTTCTCTTGATGTTGCGGCTGCGTGCTGCCTTGCACCGTCAGCAGGCCATCGTGCGAGACAATTTTGATGTCCTCAAGCGTAAACCCAGCAACAGCCATCGTAATGCGATAGTGTTCTTCGCTGTGCTTTTCAATATTATAAGGTGGGTATCCGCTGTTTTCGTCATGGCCCATGGCCGAATCAAGCAAGGGGGCCATGCGATCAATCCCAACGACCGAGCGGAACAAGGGTGTTAAATCAAGTGTTGTCATAGAATTCTCCTAATCGAGCAAGAATACAGCCTCCCCAAAAGGGCAAGGCGGTCAAAACCCTATCTTAAACAAGGCCCTTAAAGGCACCTTTTTCAAAATAAAGCCACAAAAACGTAGCACAAAAAACAAAAAAAAGCAATGTTTTTGGCAACCACACTTTAACTGGGTGACCTTTGACAAAGATGCATACTTTTTATTGCGCTTTTTCATCACAACCATGTTATTCTCTTTGAAAATTTTTGTATCAAGGCCTTGAAGATGGATATTTTTTTCATTCCCTTTTTAAACATTTTTCGCACGCTTTTGTCAGCCTATAGCTGGATCATTATTTTAGGCGTTGCGCTGAACTGGCTGATTATCTTTCGCGTTGTGAACCCCTATCAACCGCTTATTCAACATGCCAGCTATTTTTATAACGCTGTGACCGAACCTTTTTACCGACGCATCCGTCAGTTTGTACCCATGATTGGCGGTGTGGACCTAACACCTCTTGTGCTGTTGCTGGGCATTAGCTTTTTCGGCATGATCGTCGATCGCCTTATTTTGCGACTGGTTTAAACCCAAAAACCTTTTGCGCCGCCTAGAAAGGTAGCAGCTGAGTCAGCACCTGCTGTGCATAGGGTGTTTTTTGCATATCCGAACCTTCACCTCTGCCGCCATAGCCAAGACGCGCTTCGGCGATTTTCTCAAAGTCAATGGTGTTTTCGGGCGTGATATCTGATGACCGAATGACACCGGTAATCAGCACCTCACGAATATCAAAATTGATACGCATTTCTTGCCGCCCTTGTATCACAAGGTTGCCATTGGGCAGCACCTGCGTCACCGTTGCCGCAATGTTTGTTTTCACAATATCCTTGCGCTTGATCTCGCTTTCGCCATCGCTTGAAGGGGCGCTTCCAGCGGTGATCAAGTTGCCAGCGGCGGCACCCGCACTTTGTGGCAAAAGTTTTTCAAGTCCAAAAAACTTGGTGAGCGTTGCCGAGCTGCTTGAGGTGCGTTCGTTCCGCGTTTCATTTTTAAAGTGCACTTTGTCTTTCATGTCGATCACAATGGTCACAAGATCGCCTTCTTTGCTGGCCCTTTGATCTTTAAAAAAAGACTTCGCGCCTGTACGCCATAAAGAATTAGGCGAATAGCGAGGATTTTTTGCATCCGGCATTGGCATTCTTACCGGCGCATAGTTTTTGTGTGCTCTGGGGTCTTGTGTGGGGGTCATAGGCGGTGTGGCACCCGTTTCTTGCAAACGTGACCAATGATAGCAGCCACTTAGACACAGAAGACACAAAAGGGAGGAAAAGGCTTTCAACTTTTGCATACACAGTTTTATGGAATCACCACGGTTGACCGATCAACAAGCCTGCCCAGAACAGGCTTGGCTCTTTTACGAAAAGGGTTAGAAACCTGTACCGTGTCGCCTATCTTGCTGCGCTTTAACAGTTTGCCACCATGCGCCCTGATATTCATGCGTTTTTTTTGATAAATCAGCATCACAGGCGCACCTTTCTCTAAAAAAACAGGCAAGCGCTCCACCTCTTTCTCTGTTTTTGTGTTTTGAAGCACAAACTGACCGTTAAGCATTTTTTTCTCATTTGTTTGAGACGCGCGAATTTCGGCACAAAAGGTTTGTTTTTGGGTATCACAAATAATGTTCTGAAGTTTCCACCGCTTTGGCTTTAAAGGCAAAGGCGAAGTTAACTGAACGGAAAGCGGCTTTTGGAGCCTTTTTTCTAAAGCTGTTTGAATGCTTTTTTGCAGCAAAAGGGCTTTGTGCGCTGTAAGACACAAAGGCACACTAAGGCAAAAAAGAAGCGTGTAAAAAGACTTTAGAGACATAAGGTTTTAGGTGACCGCTGCAATTTGCTGAAGATTGTTCCGCTCCATTTCCTCGCCCAAACGCAACATGGTAGCGTTTGAGTTCGAATAACGATGAATTCTCACCGCATTCACAAGCTCCATCGGCCCATCAACGTTTGACCGCTCAACATACCCTTGCAACAGCGTGCCAACGCTGTTTTCACCCGGATTACTTTGGATCGAGGCGCCGGCTTCTGGTGACTCGATAAAAAGCGTGTCTTCTTTGGCTTCAAGCCCTTGTGGGTTCATAAAATTCCACAATGTTAGCTGTCCAAGCTCAACCTGACGCGCCGTGCCATATTGTGTGGGATCCACCCCAAAAACACGACCAGCCTTATCGATAATGACGCTGGTGTAAACGGTCATATCAATGGTGATATTATCCATCAGCGGATAATCGGTGGCCGTTCTTAACAAACCATCTTCATCCACCTTAAGATGCCCGGCACGGGTATAGCCCACCATGCCATTGCCAAGATCCACTTGAAAATAGCCGGCACCGTTAATGTAAACGTCAAATTGATTTTTTGTGGGCTCGGGCGCACCACGCCTTAAGTCGGTTAGGGTCGCCGCTGTTCTAACACCTGCACCTGCCTGCATTGTGGGAATGCCAAGCTCGGCCTCACCGACACGCCCTCCTGTTCCTGCAACCACATCTTGGTACACAAGGTTAGTGGTCACAGGATTTTTTCTTTGAAAACCCACCGAAAGCTGGTTAGAAAGGTTATGCGCGCTGACTTGCAACGCAATGTCACCAGCTCCTAAAGCGGTTGCAGCAACGGCTGACGCCTCACTCATGGCTTCTCTCCTTCACCTTATCCCCTCACCGAAAGCAACTGATTGGTTAAATTGTTTTGCGTTTTATAGTAGTCGCGCTTCATCATCGAAATCTGGTGGTGATCTGTGACAGCCGTTTGCGCCCTTGCCATCAACACCGGCAGATCAACGTTTGACGATTCAATAAAACCATGCAAGATCCGCGATTTACGATCAGGCTGTCCGGGCTCGTCCGCCTCAAGGCGGTTGTCTCCCACATAACGCATTGCATTAGGGTCTTCAAAGCGCATCACACGCAACTGTCCTATCTCGTTTTGTTCGGCATCAAAAATTTGCCCAGAAGAACTAATACGCATCGCCTCAGGATTAGAAGGCACGGTAATTTTTTCACCCGCGATGTTCACAAAACCAAGACCAGAGGGTGTCGTCAGCATACCCTCGGGTGAAATCACAATGTTGCCATTGCGTGTGAGTGAACCATCTTCAAGTTCAAAAAAACCATCACCTTTAATGGCCATCTGCAGCGGATTCTCTGTTTTTTCTAAACGCCCGTACGAGGTATCTTGCCAGATAATGCCCTCGATGGGATAATCTACCTGCGCTGGTTGCGTATCTGAGCCATTGTGAAAATGGTGCGTCCAGGTGTGATAAGTCATGTGGCGGTTTTTATAACCAGCATTACGCGCATTCGAGCTGTTAAAAGACAGGTTGGTCAGCTCTTCCTGCAAACCGTGTTGTTTTGTGCCTAAAAGGTAGGGCGTTGCATCCATTATTTTATGCTCTTGCAAGATCGTGCGTTGATCTTAAGCACCAAAAAATAAAAAAAAGCATAATAATAAGTTTTTAATAAAAACAGGTCTTTATAGTGAGTGTCAGGCAAAAGAATAAGAGCGACTATGTTACTTTATCAAACATTATGCACTCAAAAGCGCATCCTTTCTTTTTTACTTTTGATACTGCTGACAGTTGTCGCGCACCCTTTGCAGTGTGACGAGGCGCAAACCGCACCCTTTACTGGCATTTATGTCACAATTCCAGAAATTCTTGTGAATTTACATGGCAATGAAAAGCGCAACCACTTTCTGAAACTTTCTATCACACTTGAAGCCAAAAGCACCGAAGACGCTCGTTATATGAATGACGCCATGCCGCATCTGATCGATCAGTTTCAAATTTATTTAAGAGAGCTGCGTATTGATGATCTTATGGGCGCTGAGGGATTACTGCTTTTGAAACAGCAACTGGTCGAGCGATCAAATGCCGTTTTATCGCCAGTCAAAGTCGTCAGTGTGCTTTTTCGCGAAATTCTTGTGCAATAACGTTTACGCAAAAAATGGCAAACAAAAAAACTTCTTCTGCACCACAAAACAAAGGCACCTCCATTCTTTTGGATGCCAAAGCCAGTGAAAAACGGGTGCCGCTTTTAGAGTCTGTTTATAAAAACTTTGCGCGCATTGCTATTTCAGAACTGCGCTCTTTGATGTCAGGCTCTAGCATAGAAGTTGTTTACGAAGGCATGACCTCGGACCATTTCGATACACACTTTTCGCCTCTTTTAGAACAGGAAGCGAAAATGTTTAGCCCCTTTAAAGTCAAAGAATGGAACGACGGCGGCCTTCTTTTGTGCAATCTTTCGATGCTCACTGCCAGCGTTAAGCGTATGCTGGGGGTTGTGGACCTTGCAACAACGCAAGATAAAGAAAACAAGTCATCAAAAACCCAAGTCACCAAAACAGAAGACGCCTTAACGGCCGTCGAATTACATTTGGGGTCAAAAGTTTTTAAGGTCTTACTTGCATCCTTTGAAAAAGCCTTTCACCCCATCAAACCCGTCACCATGTTGTATGAGCATATGGAGTTACGCTCTAAAGCGGATTTTTATCTTTACCCCACGCTGTGTTCTATTGGACAGTTTCAGCTTTTAATCGATGGTGACCCATATGTTTTTCATGTGGTGCTGCCCTACACAACCATTCAACCCATGAAAGAGCTTTTGTCCCATGATTATCTGGGCGACAAAATGGGCAATGACCCCTTGTGGAAAGAGCATCTTGACGAAGAATTAGGTGAGATAGATGTCACTCTCAAGGCTGTCCTGGCCGAGCTTTCGATGCCTCTTCGAAGTCTTTTAAAATGGCGAAAAGGGCAAGTATTTCTGCTGTATAAAACCCCCGAATCTGGCATTGACATCACCTGTGAAGATCGCAAAGTTTTCATTGGCAAGATGGGAAGACAGAAAGGGGCGATGGCCTTTTCTATTGAACAATCATTCTTAAAGCACCAAAGGAAGAACGCATGACAATTCAAATGGGCCTTGATGGCGCGTTACTGTTATTTTTTGTGGGTGGATTGATTTATTGCCTGCGGCTGGGGGTCAGGCTGCGCAAACCTTACGCCCATCAAGAAGAGCTAAAACAACTTGTCAGCACATACACACAACTAAACGAAACATCCCAAAAAACATTGATTGAACTTAAAGAAACGCTAGAAAAAAGCAGCACGCTTAAGACAGACCTTGCCTATTTTACCGATCGTGGAGAATCATTGATGAAAGAGTTAGAGCCACGTATTCAAGAGCTAAGAACATCTCAAAAACGTATGCAAGACAAAGAGAGCACCGAAAAAGTTTTTACGCAAAACGCAAGACCTTCTTTGTTGCGCATGAAGCAAGTCAATGAATAAGGTACTATGATTTTTAATTTACCTTTTTTTCACTCGCGCCTTTTTGTCTTTGTGATGCTACTCAGCCTTGCAGCGGTCGCCTTTCAAGCAAGGCAGTTTTTTGGCCATTTTCCCACTTTTCTTGCGCAACCGCTTTTACACGCTGCAGCGGATGAAACTACCAACCCCAACGCAGATGCACAAAAGTCAGAAACAGTGCCTCAAAACAAGACAGAAAACAAAAAAGACAGCAGCACTGCGGATAAAGAAATTGATCTTCTCAATATGACTTTTGAAGAGGTTCAGATGCTCACCACACTCGCCGCACAGCACAACAACTCTTTTTTGCAAAAAAATTCTTTTAAAAAACAAGAGGAATCTCTCACAATTCTTAAAAATGAAATTCAATCACGCCTTGAGGAGCTTGAAAAGGTAGAAAAACGCCTGCGCTTTCTTGCAAAAGAAGCGGACAAAAAAGAGCAAGCTCATATGCGCGAGATTGTAAAAGTGTTCGAGTCAATGAAGCCACAAGAAGCGGCTCCGATTTTTTCGCGCCTTGAACCACGTGTACTTTTGATGATTTTACAACGCATGAAGGGCGTCAAAATTGCCGCCATTTTAGCACAACTGCCCCCAGAACAGGCGGCCAAAATTACTGTTGTCATGACCGATATCGCCCAAGGAGTAGGGGTTTCATAGCGATTGTGCATGTCGCCCTAAAACGTGTTCTGGCAAAAAGGCGCCTTTTTTGTTAGAAAGGAACGCAATAGTTTTTTAAGAGAGCGAGTCTTTCCTACGTGTTACGCCATCAAGAAACGCTTTTAATGCCTTACACACCTGCTTTTTTGTACGCGCTTGTGGCAGATGTTGAGCAATACCCACACTTTCTGCCTTGGTGTCACTCTGTTGCAATCACAAAGCGTAACAAAACACTGTTAGAAGCAACTGTCGGTTTAGAAATTGCCGGATTTCAAGAGGATTTTCGGTCCCGCGTTTTTTTAGAGCCCACCCATAAAATTGCAATCAGCTACCTCAAGGGTGGCCCTCTTAAATCTTTAGAAAGCACATGGCATTTTGAACCAAAAGAAAACGACCCACAGTCTTGCCAAGTTGATTTTAACATCTCTTTCTCACTCAGCAGTGTTTTACTAGACAAGCTCTTGGGAACAGCCCTTCAAAAAATTGCAAAAGAGATGGTCAAAGCCTTTGAAAAACGCGCCAGAGAGTTATCCTTAAAAGAAAAAATGCGCCCATAGGCCTTTTACAATGCTGCAAGTTGGATCTGTCACCCTTAAAAGTCCTGTTTTTTTAGCACCCATGTCAGGTGTCAGTGATTTTCCCTTTCGCTCAATGGTGACCTCGTTTGGCGCGGGAAATGTTGTGTCCGAAATGATTGCAAGTGAATCGATGATTCGGCAAACACGACAATCTTTGCTGATGGCCAAGCCACTCACATCGTCTAACGCCACAAACATTACGCAAATTGCTGGCGTGAAACCAAATGTGATGGCCGAAGCCGCTAAGCTTGCCGTTGATATGGGCGCTACCATTGTTGACATTAACATGGGCTGCCCGGCCAAAAAAGTTGTGGGTCAAGCAGCAGGCAGTGCGCTGATGAAAGACCTAAGGCACGCACGTCAAATCTTATCTCAAGTCGTAAAAGCTGTTTCTGTACCGGTGACCCTTAAAATGCGTAAAGGCTGGGATGACGACACACAAAATGCACCAGAACTTGCTTATATTGCGCAAGAAGAAGGCGTTCAAATGATCACTGTGCACGGCCGCACGCGCTGCCAATTTTACAGAGGTGACTCTGATTGGGCCTTTTTTGAGCGTGTACGACAAAAAATCTCTATCCCTTTTGTGGGCAATGGTGATATTAAGACACCTCAAACCGCTTTGTCTCTTATGAAACAGTACAGCCTTAACGGCGTCATGATAGGCCGCGCCTGCTATGGACGTCCTTGGCGCATTGCCCAAGTAAACCATTTCCTGCGCACGCAAAAGCTTTTACCCGAACCTTCGGTGGCACAGCAAAAAGAAATTGTTTTAACCCACCTTGGACACTTGCTTGATTTTTATGGAAAAGAAGTCGGCGTACGTATTGCACGCAAGCACCTTGGTTGGTACAGTAAGGGCTATGCCAGTGGTGCAACTTTTCGTGCCCAGGTTAATCAGACGGAAAAAGAGAGTGATCTTTTACGTTCGACTGCCTTATTTTATGACACTCAGGCAGCCTTTCCTGAAAACGAAACAGCGTGCATTGGCTGATTTTATGCCAAAAAGTATCGATCGTGACGCCCAAAACAAAATTTTCTAAGACCAACAAGCACGACCCTGTCAAGATGGTGCCGACAAGAACTGCCTCGCTTCAAACCTCGGCAGGTATTGATGACTTAGTACGTCCTAAAATCAAGGCTTATCTTGCAACTTACAAAAAAAGCCACATGCTGCCCCATGATTTGCACAAACACGTTTTGCAAGAGATGGAAACAGCCCTCATCGAAGAGGTTTTAAAGTTTGTCTGCTATAACCAAAGCCAGGCAGCTAAAATCTTGGGCCTACACCGCAATACGCTTCGCTGCAAGCTGCGCACCTTGCGCCTGCAAATCCAAAAATCTGCTTAGAAATAAAACGCTTCGCTGTTTGCTGCGCGCGGTGCCAATAAAGAGACTGCGATCACAAGAGAGGTGACCACCGCGTTTTATGAGAAATTTTTCCACGCCAGCTTAAAAAAGAAAACAACGCCGACGTTATCAAACAAGTATCACACCTCTGTCGTCTCACACGCTTGGCCGCTCCTTTGAAAAAACTCTTGATCGACCAAAAGCATATAGCAAGCAAGCCCCCCGTTTTGTAAAAGGGTAACGCGCGGCCTACAAAAAATCTGGCTGCCGTTGTTTGGCAGAAAAACACGTTACATGTAACATGCTAACCAGAGCAGAAGACCCCTTAAAAGAGCACCATGAAAGTACTTTTAAACAACAAAAAAGCCCGATACAACTACGAAATCATCTCAACTCTAGAAGCCGGCCTGGTGTTACTTGGTGATGAGGTCAAATCCTTACGCATAGGGCAAGGCAAGATCGAAGAAGCGTTTGCAACGTTCCAAAAAGGAGAGTGTTTTTTAAACAACCTGTACATCGCGCCTTACAAACACGCAACAACACAAGGCCAGCGCGACCCCAAAAGGCCCCGCAAGCTGCTTTTACACAGCCGTCAAATTCATAAATTAAGCGGCGCTGTCAGCTATCAAGGATTAGCTCTTGTGCCTACCAAGCTCTATATCACCCCTAAGGGAAAAATCAAAATGGAACTTGCTCTTTCAAAAGGCAAAACAAAAGCCGATAAAAGAGAAACCTTGAAAGAGAAAAGCTGGCAACGCCAAAAACAGCACCTTTTGAAAAAAAAGTGCCTTTCCTAAATCACTACCTATGGCACGTTCACTACCCCCCCTCCCAGTTAGGCGATGAATAAACCTTCTTAATAAAAAGGTTCTCCTTAAGCCATCTATTTATTGCTCCTCTTAGGAACATAAACAATTTATGTAAAAAATAACAAAAACACAAGGAAAAAATCGATTTTTCGCCTTTTTTCTGTTACCGCTACATAAGGTAACTTTTTCGTATAGACTATTCAACAGTGTTTTTCTGTTTTAATCTGTTGAAAAAAAAAGATAGTCCAGTTTATTTTTAGCTTTAAGGAAAAACAGATGTTTGACAGCAGTGCTTTAGTCACCGACCCTCACACCGATGAGCCTTCACTGGCCATTGCGTCGGTCAACGCGCTGATCGCTTTGATGTTGCATGACTTAATTTCACCCTTTACGGCATTATCTATGGGGTGTGAGATGATGCAAGACCAAACACACCAAGAGCAGATGCTACCCATCATGCTTGAGGCAAACGAAAATCTAAGGGCACGCTTTGAGTACCTGCGCTGCCTGTTCTCACCCACCGCTTCCATGCCACCTGCGTCTTATCACAAAATGATACGTGACTATGTCAAAAGCTATCGACACATTGATTTTTCCTGTGATGATTTTGAGCACCCTTGGCCTACATCGCACTATCGCCTTCTTATGTTGGCCACTTTGTGGGTTTTAAAGCAACTCAACACAATCAAAACATTGCATATCTCATTAAACGCCTCTAGCGCTTACATTAAAGGCGATGCGCTTGCAAAACCTTTTGGGCACGAAAAGGCCCTTGTCAAACATCTTGAGGCTTTTTTTCATGTGCAACTACGCGAAAACAATGTGTCCTTTGAGCGCGATCAAGCAATTCAAAATTGCTGGCACATGCATTTTTCTGTTTAAAAAGCTTTCTCTTTGAAACAGATGATCTAACACATTCGTCATTATTTATGTTCTATTTTATGGTTTCTTAACGGAAGCTGCTTTCTCTTATGAAGGTAACTGTCAATTTTGATAAAGTGTTGTGTCTGTGGACAAAAAAAACGTATCACCTCCTGCAAGAGACATACAGTGGGGAGCGGGCACCTCTGAAATTTTTCAGGGGAACATGCAAGCTAAAGATTCTGAGCAAGTCCCTTTTTATGTCAAACCCACAACCATCACACAAACAAGGGGCATCTCTTTAAAACCTGCCTCTTTAAAAAAAAAGGACGACGCCGCAAACAACACGCCTTTTCTTTTTCAAAAAAAGCATTTTATCCTCTTTGTGGTCTCACTGATGCTGTTGGGCATTTGCTTTTTTGTTGCGGGGTTTTTTTGTGGACTTTGGGTTTCTTACAAACCCGCACAACACCTACCTGCTGTCACGACTAAGAAACCAGTGGCGACAAAGAAAAAACAGACCCAAAAAACACAGCCTAAAACCGCCAAGGACAGCATAAAAAAGACAACAAAACACCCCACCAAACCCAAACAAGAAACTACCTTTAAAGGCGAGCGTTACGTTGTGCACTTTGGTTCTTTTGCAACCTATGAAAACGCAGAAGATCTGAAAAAAAGACTTGCTGAGCAAAACATCTCTGCCGTGATTAAAAAAGAACAGCACAAGGGCCATCCAAAAGTTTTTAGAGTGTGCTCAGAGATCGGCACCAGTTACATCGAGGCAGAAACGGTGGCTGAAGGGCTAAACCAGCAAAAGTTCTTATCGGCTGTTGTGATTCCACAAAGCGCAGATCAACAAGCAGTCTCTGGCACAAAAGAGAAAGAGAAAGCAAAAAAATAAATGGCACTAAAACGTATGTTGCATTGTTACATCAAACATCTTTTTTGGGTATTCGCTCTCTTGCTACTTTCAGGATGTGGGTCATCCCAGACAGACGACCCTGAAAAGCCAGTGGGCACAAAATTAAATTATATTTCACTTATTTCTCACAAAAATTTTAACAAGAACACCGCAACAACGGTGGATTTACTTGTTGTTTACGATAAAAAACTATACGAATACTGCAAGGAACTGTCTGCGCCCTCTTATCTTGAAAAAATCGATCAAATAAGACGCGACAACATGAATCTTGTATCGATTTTTCGTTGGGAGATGGTGCCATCACAAGTATTAGAAGGCTATAGAGTGCTGATCAAGGATAAGTCTAACGTACACGGTGTTTTGTTATTTGCAGACTACATGGCTTCAGGACACCACCGTGCTGCTGTCGAAAGTAATGTTAGCTCTGTTCGCGTTCACCTTGGCGAAAAAGACATTAAAGCCGTTGAACAGGACCCCACCACAACAACCTTTAAAAAGGGAAACTTCAAAGTGTACCCCCTTTACACCACGATCGAGCTGAATGCTTCCTCTCCAACCCAAGGCCAAATTAATCAGGAGGAAGGATGAGACAGCAACCAAAATTGACACCTGATAAACACCGCCAATCACACTTCGGCCTTTTGTCACACCCTATTGCTCAGTGGAGAGTGCCATGAAAAAGAACGCTTTTAACGCAAACCCTATCCAGTGGTACGAGGGCATGTTTGTTATGCCGCAACATTTTCAACAAAATGATATGTTGCAAAAAAACCTGTGGCATTACCACTTTAATCATCTCACACAACATCACTGGGGCATATGCTCAATCCTCTTTGATGAAAGCGCGCTTGCCACTGGTGTCTTACGTATTTTGTTACTTGAGGGTGTGATGCAGGACGGTACCGTCATTTTCTTCCCTTATGACAAGAGAGACACACTAGAAATTGACTTAAAAACGGCTATGAAAGACGAGGACAAACCAAAGCGTGTTTATCTGACGCTGCCACAAAGTAGCCTTAATGACTTTTCAGATGGTGACTCAACAACGCGTTACAAGCCAATCGAAGAAGAAAGCTCGGACCTTAACAGCCCCGATACAAAAATTACGATCATGCGCCTTATGCCACGCTTTGCTTTAAGCGCAGACGAAACCTTACCGGTTCAGCATACGGTCATTCCGATTGCAGAAATGGTGCGTAAAAACCAAAAGTTTTCTTTCACTGACTATGTCCCCCCAAGTCTTTATTTAAAGCGCGCCTCGCCCATCATGCAAAAATGTGCCGAAAGCATTAAAGGTGTGCGCGACAAACTTGTGTACCTTAGCAAAAAAATAAAAACACAAGCACACACCACCACCTCCCTTGACGCACAGTCCATTTGGCAGTTTGATATGACGCGGCGTTACCTTATTACAGGCCTCACCGAGCTTGAAATGGTACTTGCCCAAGAAAACTGTAAGCCCTTTACACTGTACCAAGCATTACGCAGACTTGCTGGCAACTGTGCAGCGCTGCGGTGGGGCGAGCCCTCGCCCGTCTTCCCAGACTACCTGCACGACAACTGTAACCAGGCTTTTTCTAGCTTGTACCGCTTTATCTTTGAAACCTTAGATCAAATCGAAGAATCGTACCGCGTTGTGCCCTTTACAAGAAAAGAACGTATCTTTAGCTTGCCCCTTGAGGATGATTGGTTGACCAAAACATTTATCTTGGGCATTAGAACAAACGCACAAACAACAGAAGAAGACATGCAAAAATGGGCAGATGGTGCCGTCATGGCATCAGAAAGCTTTATCGAATCTGCACAAAGCAACCGCGTGTTGGGCGCGCGACGTAAACGCGTCCAAACAGTGTCACACATGAAGCTGATTCCGGACAAAGGGACCATTTTGTACGAGGTGACTTTTGATGCCCGCTTTATTACCAAGGGAGAAACCTTGCACATCTTCAACATCTCAGACACAGCAGAGGCGCGCCCTAAAGAAATTGTTCTTTATGTTGCGATGGATGAAGAGGCAGCCTAGGTTTTGAACACCCTCTTTACAGAGGCAAGTGGCCCCTTTTACCATAAAAGAAAAATGACAAGAAAAAATTGTGGCAGGACATTCTCAATTTAAAAACATCATGCACCGCAAGGGTGCACAGGATGCAAAACGTGCAAAAGCTTTTACAAAGTTAATTCGTGAGCTAACCGTTGCCGCACAAACCGGTGACGACCCCACATCTAATCCACGCCTACGCACCGCCATTATAAGTGCCAAAAATGCTAACATGCCCAAAGACACCATGGAGCGGGCTATTAAACGCGGCTGCGGTGGCGATGACACAGCACAGTATGCCGAGATGCGCTATGAAGGCTATGGTCCCTCAGGTGTGGCGCTTATTGTTGAAGCTTTAACGGATAACCGCAACCGTACTGCCGCTGAAGTAAGAGCAACCTTTAATAAGTTGGGCGGCAACTTAGGTGAAGCAGGCAGCGTATCTTACCTGTTTACGCATGAGGGACGCATTGCGTATAGCCAGGAAGTTGCAGAAGACGCGCTGCTTGAAAGCGCCCTGGCACTGGGCGCCCTGGATATGGTTTCTTTTGAAGAGACGTTTCACATTATCACATCAAGAGAAGATTGGCTGACCATACGCGAAGCACTAGAAAGGAAGTTTGGCGCCCCTTTGCATGCGGCAGTTGTGTGGACACCCCAAACGACTGTTACACTAAATGCCGAGAGCCAGAACACTGTTAAAAAGCTTATCAACACGCTTGAAGACAATGACGACGTGCAGCATGTCTGGCACAACGTGGAAGATCTATAACAGCACGGCTTGGGCCAAAAGCTGCTTTAAGATCAATAGTCCTTCAGACCCACTGTCTCAAAGTGTGAGACCGCTTCGTTTTTTTCTTGACTCAACTGTCCGTACTCGGAAAAGGAATAATAGCGAGAACGCCCCACAATAATATGGTCATGCAGCACAACATTAACCAACGCAAGAACTTTTTTTAATTTCCACGTCAGCTCACAATCGGCACGTGATGGCTCGGGCACGCCACTTGGGTGATTATGGCACAAAATAATACCGGCCGCATTCTGCATTAAACAAGCTTTCACAATTTCACGAGGGTAGATTGTAATATGATCAATCGTTCCAGCCCACATGGTTTTATCGGCGATGACCGCACCTTGTGTATCTAAAAACAAAACTTTCATGCTTTCAATCGACAGACCTTGCATCGACACCACCAGATAGTCCACCAGTGCTTTGCGCGATGGCGGCTTTTCACCCACCACTTGCTGCTTTAAACAACGTTTAAGCAACTCTCTTAGCGCACACGCCTTTTCAAGTAAAGGCTTCGGGAAATTCGCTTTCTGAACACTGTCGGCACCGATAATAAACTTTTTCACAGCCACAGCATCAACTTTCTCTTCAAAAGTCGTCAGGCACTGGCTCAACAGTGCCTCATCCGAAAGTTGAGAGATTTTTTCTAAAAAGAGATCCACTTGTGGCGCCCTCAAGGAGGCAGCGTTTTTATGCATGCTCTTCAACTTGCACACAATTGATTAATTTTTATTTTGTTTTTTATGAAATTTTTATAAGCCGCCCCCATGAAACCTCATGATCTATCAAGTCAAAGAGGCACAGATGCTCCATTTATGGTGCCGTCACACTTTTCAATCAAAAAAATACATCATTGATTTTATTAAGTTTTTTGTTTTTTAATCTAAAAAAGATAAAATTATTATGATGGAGGTTTTAATGAAACAGTTTTTTTCTTTTATCCTGTGTTTGTTCGCTCTCAAGGCATTTAACCTAGAAGCAGGTACCATGAAGATTGCCCTGGTCTTTTCTGATGACAACTTCAGCCCACTGCAAAAATCTGTCTTTCACCAGGCTGCAAGCAGGTGGGAGCGTGTGATTCAAGGCAGCGACAAGTTGAACTTTGATTACCATGTCGACATTTCGGCAAGCTGCAAACACATTGATACAACCGGTGGCGTTCTTGGATACGCGGGTCCAACACATCTGTGGTCTGAATCTAACTTGCCCATGAAAGGCATTATGTGTTTTGATCGGCACGATCTGGATGAGATGGAAAGAAACGGCACACTTAATAACGTGATCACGCATGAAATGGCACATGTACTTGGTTTTGGTACAACATGGCAGCACCTGGTCCTTAATTTAGGCACACACAACCCACTTTTTAACGGAGAAAACGCCAAAAAAGTTTATGGAAGGCTACGTAATGCGCCAAGGCCACTTGCGGTTCCAGTAGCCAACACAGGCGGCAGTGGTACCTATGGCGGACACTGGCGTGAGGCCATTTTTGGTGATGAGCTGATGACCGGTTTCTTAAACAGCAGTACCGACCGCATTAGCTCGTTAACACTGGCTGCTTTTGAGGACTTAGGCTATCAGGTACGCTATGACAATGCCGAGGCTTATTGGTTGCCCACACCTGAAAGACTGTTACAGCTGTCACAAGAGCCCTCGGCTTACCAGTTCAAAGAAGTGATGATGCCTGTTAAATTTGAAGACATGGAACGTGTTGCAGAAAATTTAGTTGAGTAAAAACATTCGCACACAAAAAAGGGTGGCCCCCAAAAGGCGACCCTTTTGAACACACCATAAAAGATCAATCACGCGCACTGTTTTTTTGCTATGCTAAAAACCTTTAGGACATCCCTTTTGGTTTAAACGCATGATCAGTATTCGGAATCTGTCATATCATATTGCCGGCAGAACACTTTTAAACGACGTCAACTTGACACTGCCTGCCAAGCATCGCTTTGGTTTTGTGGGACGCAACGGCACCGGTAAAACAACACTGTTTCGTTTGCTTTTAAAAGAGATAACAGCAGACACCGGCACCATTGATCTGCCAAAACAAATTAACATACTTAGCATTGGCCAAGACACACCCCAAAGCAACTTAAGTGTTTTAGAGTTTCTGCTAAGCACCCACAAAGTGCGCGCAACGCTGATGCACAAGCTAGAAAACTGTGAAGAACCAGAACAGCTGGCCGCCCTTTATGAACAGCTTGAAGCCATCGATGCCTTTAGCGCCGAAAGCAAAGCGGCAAAAATTTTAAAAGGGCTTGGCTTTAGCGATAAAGATCAAAAACGCCCCCTTCACACGTTCTCGGGCGGTTACCGTAAGCGTGTGGCACTGGCAGCGGCGCTTTTTCAAGAGCCAGACGTGCTGCTTTTAGACGAACCTACCAACCACCTGGATTTTGAGGCCGTTTTATGGCTGCGCAAGTTTTTAAAAACCTATCCAAAAACACTGCTGCTTATTAGCCACGACCGCAGCCTGCTGAATGATGTCGCCCAAAGCATCATTCATCTGCATCATAAAAAATTGAAATGTTACAAAGGCAACTATGATCAGTTTGAGCAAAATTTTGCGCTGCAAAAAATGGCGCTTGCAGCCTATAACAAAAAGGTCGAAGCACAAAAGGCACACTGGCAAAAATTTGTCGATCGTTTTAAGGCCAAACCTTCAAAAGCCGCACAGGCCCAAAGCCGCATCAAAGCCATGCAGAAACTATCAACCGTTATGGTGCCCGAAGACGACCCTTCGCTGCGCTTTTATTTCCCCGAGCCCGCACCCCTGCCATCACCCTTTTTATCTTACGATCACCTTGATCTTGGCTATCGTTCACCTTCAGCAGACAACAACCACCAAGATCAAACACACCTTGTGCTGAAAAATCTAAGCGGGCGTCTAAACAAAGATGACAGAATTGCACTTTTAGGGCAAAATGGTAACGGCAAATCGACATTTGCCAAGTTTCTTGCGGGACTGCTGCAACCTTTAAACCCGCACCAAGCAAACGTGACGCGCCTCTCAAAATTGCGTGTTGGCTATTTTCATCAGCATCAGCTAGAAGCCTTAAAAGCAGATCAAACACCGCTGCAACATATGCACGACCTGGGTTATAAGGGCAACGAGACACAGTGGCGCACGCACCTTGGTAATTTTGCGCTGTCTGATCAAAAGGCGCTTACACCTGTGGGCAATCTTTCGGGCGGTGAAAAAGCACGCCTGGCTTTTGCACTGATTTGCACCGCAGCGCCCCACTTTTTAATTTTAGACGAGCCCACAAACCACCTTGATATGGACATGCAGCATTCGCTGATTAACGCTGTTAACCGCTTTAACGGCGCTGTTATTGTTGTATCACATGACTGGCACTTTTTAGAAAACACCGTTGATCAGCTGTGGTTGGTTGCACAACAAAAGGTGGCCCCTTTCAATGGAACACTAAAAGACTATCAAAAGGCTGTTGCATAGGCTTCAGGCATTGTTTGACTTCAACAAGCTTTTGCAGCGCAATCGCTGTTTTTAGACAAGCGCTTATAATAAGAAAAAAATTTTATTCTATTTTTTCAAAAAACAACAACACTTTTGTGGCATTCACGAAAGCAATTCTGATCTGATTTAAAAAATCAATAAAAGAAAAGGAAAGCTTTTATGAAAAAAATACTCTTTACAAGCCTTTTATGTGCAAGCTTTGCAGCAACTGTCAACTTGTTGCCCGCACCGCCTGCAGACGAAACTGATGGACGCGGCACTAGGAAACAGACTGTTTCTGTTCCGCAAGCCGAACAGGATGCTAATTTTCTGCAAGCCCAAAACGCTGTTGCACCATTAATAAAAGACTTGCAGAAGGTCAGCTTCAGGGGTGGAGATAATAGCGAGTTGTCAACACTTCTGGCGAAAAACCAAAGGATCAAACATCCAGAAAAAAGTCTTTTTTTTCCAGCATCGGCATTTGAGAAACTGATGGACATGCATTGCAACGCGTTTTGTATAAAAAACAATGCAAAAAAACCAGATGCTTTCAAGGAACCAATAGCAGAGCTGGCAAAAGTTTTTGGCTGGAAGGACAGTGAAGCGGAAAACAACAGTGACTCGGATATCGTCACAAAACTTTTTGCGCTCCATCAAGCCCTCAGCGCAGACAAGCCACAAGGAACGGACGTGGAATTTCGCGCACGAATACTCCAAGAGAAGTTGGATCCAGCTTTCACTTTCTGGAAAAAAATCCGAGGTGATGTGGAAGCAATGCTGGCGAAACAGGCGACAAAAGATATCGAGCAAATTGCCCTGTCTGCCTTCAACCACAAAGGGGAGAAAGGAGATCTTTTGACGGCAAAAGACGCAAGCCTACTCTTGGATACTTTTTTCGCGCGCATGTTCTCTGTGCGCTCCAAATTCACAGGCAACAAGGGAATAGATTTCAAAGAGCTAGGCAAAGAAATAAGCTTCAAAGAGCTAGGCAAAGAAATAAGCAACAAGTATGGCTTATCGGAAGCACTCAAAAACTCAAGCAATGACGCGGAGAAAGCGCTTTATGCTAAAATCAGAGAACGTGACAGTAGGAAAGTAAGAAGCGTTCACGATGTTTTCCCCAATTTTCTGAAGCAGACAGTTTCGATGAAAGCGGAAGACTTAAAACGATTCGCATGGCTCGGCATTCCCCTTAAGCACCAAAATGATGAAGTAACCGTTGCAGAGCTTTTAAAGGCTTGCTATTCATGGCATGCCTCAAAAATAGCGGGAAAGAATAAGGGTGAAGCTGCGGCTAAGCAAGAGCAAAAAACCGCAATAGCCGCACAGAGGGACGCACTTAAGAAGAAACTGCAAGAGCTTGAAGATCAAGAAAAAAAGCTCAACGCAAAGTAACTGACGCCAGTCGTTACTGTTAGGGCCGGGGGCTTGAAAAAGCTCTTGGTCCTTTTTTTGTTAGCCAAACACCCAACGCACCCCGACGCCACGCCGTAAAAAAATCGTACTTTAAGGGGCTTTGCTGGCAGCGACCACGTAAAGGCTCAAGCGATAACACGACATCAGCTTCATCACAAAGCACTTTACCTTTATAGCGCACAAAGAGAACCTTTTGCTGAAAGGGCGCTTTTAAAAGGCAGCTGTTTGCATCACAGCGCCACATTGCCTCTTCACCTTTTACAGATTGCGTTTGCGGCCCAAAGGGCATTTGTTTATGCAAACGGGCACCACTTGCCTTTAGCCACATCTTTTGTGCAAAACGTCCCCGCCTTAACGAGCTTGTCCAAAGCGTTTGTGTGCGCTTATCAAAAAAACCTAAAACTTTAGCCTCGCCATCCATCCAAAGATCGGGCACATCGGGCACAAACAGACCCCAAAAGCCTGCTAAAAGAAAAGGCATGCCCCACCAACGCAGGCGACTTTGCCATAGCAAAACCCATAAACCCGACACCGTTATCACCCCAATAGCCCAAGGATGCGCCGCTGGCACATTAAAAGAAGCATAAGGCCATTGGCTAACACTGTGGGCTAGTTGATACAAAACAGAAAGCGCCAGGTTGAAAAAGGGCGCAACCCACCCTTCAAGCCCTAAAGGCCACAAGGCGCAAAACAAAAGGCCCAGCGGCATGATTAAAAAGGTGGTCAGCGGAATGGCCACAAGATTGGTCACAACGCCCAAAACCGTGCACTGGTGAAAAAAGGCGATGGTATAAGGCATTGTTGCAAGTCCAGCAATCACCGTTGTGCTAAGCGTGATACAAAGCGCCAGCACAAAACGGTTTTTAAACGGCCAAAACGCACGCCTTTGATAGAACAAAGGGCTTAAATGCTCGGCAAACGCAACCAAAGCCGTTACCGCTGCAAACGAAAGTTGGAAGCTGGGTGAAAACAAACTTTCGGGCCGCAACAATAAAAGGGTCGATGCAGCAAACGCCACAAGCCGCATCGAAAAGGGTGATCTGTCAAGCAGCACCGCAATCATTGAAACCGATGTCATCAGAAAAGCACGTGTGGCCGGCATAAAGCCGCCCGATAGCTGAAGATACAAAAACGTCATCAAAAGGGTGAGAACTGCTGCAATCTTGTGCAACGCACACAAATGGCTTAAACGCGGTACAAGTGACAAACCCATTTGAATCACAAAAAACACAAGACCTGCCACAATCGACATATGCAAGCCCGAAATCGCCAGCAAGTGCGCCACGCCCGAGCGCGCAAAAAGGTCGCGCGTGTGTGTGCTAATGTTTTGCTTTTTCCCAATCAACAAAGCCACGGCGATGCTACTGTAAGGCTCTTGCAAGTGGCGATAAAGACACTTTTCTAAACGATGGCGAATCTTTTGCACCAGCGCATCTCCCCATGACACGTGCGCCGCACCATGAACCGTAGGTGGCCACAACGCAAAACCTTTGGCACCAATACCCTGGTAAGATGCCTGGCGCCTAAAATCATATCCCCTGGCCCAGGTTGGTGGTGAAATACGCCGCAACTTCGCCTTAATCGAGATCCGTTGACCCACCGCTAGCGCCTCAGCCCCTTTGCGCACATAAATTTTAACCCTCTTCAGGCGCGGTGGCTGGTGGCCAAAATGCTTTTGCAAGGGCTCAAGTGAGCCAAGAATGATGTGAACGCCTTTTTTTTGACTAAGATGCGACACATCTTCTACAACGCCCGTCACACAAGCGGGGCCATAGATTTTTTTCAGAACGGGCGTTTGTAAAAGCACACCGCGCCAAAACATGCTTTGAAAACCAAGCCCCACAAAAAGTATCCCCAAGCAAAGAAAACGCTTTGTGTATGAAGATGTTTTTAAAGCCACGACTCCTAAAAAGGTAAGACCACATAAAAGAACAACGGCCAAAACAAGCAAATAAAAGCGTTGCGCATCAAGCCTTGCATCATCGAGCGATAAAAAATGAAACGCAACGTCAAAAAGCGATTGCTTATAAATGAAAATGCCACACCCTATCAGCACAGGTGTCCACAAACAAAAACGTTCTTGCTCTTTAGCGCAAAGTGTTTTGAAAACACTTTGAACTTTTAAGCAAATAAAAGCAAAAGATGGCGGGGGAACTGTAAGATAAGCAGTCAAACGTGACAAAACACATCACACATAAGTTCGTTTTGTGTCAGCAACTGGTATAACAAAAAATGAAGTTACTGTAAAACAAGAAAAAAATTTCTTTGAACAAACGATCTAAAAAGTGTTCTGATGCCAAACTTTTGACAAAGCCGCGGCAAAATGATCGATCATGTGTGTGTTATGTGCTCTTAAAGGGGTGATGCGAAAGCGCTCGGTACCACGCGGCACCGTGGGGTAATTCACCGCCTGCAGATAAATATGATGCTCGGTTAAAAGCGTATTAGCCATTTTTTCTAAGCGCTCGCCGTCACCTACGATAAGGGGTAAAATATGTGACTCGGTAGCCGAAAACGGAATGTTTCTTTGGGACAACGCTTTCTTTGTTTGATCAACGGCCAGCCAAAAATCACGGGTTATCTCAGGACATGTCATCACACGTTCAACATTTGAAAGCGCGGCCGCTAAAACCATGGCGGGTAAAGCGGTTGAAAAAATAAAACCTGAAGCCTGGCTGCGCACCACATCAATCAGCGTTTCATCACCTGCAACATAACCACCAATGGTGCCAAAAGCCTTTGCAAGCGTTCCTTGGATAAGGTGTACATCATCTTGCAAGCCTTTGACTTCTGAAAGACCCCCACCCGTTTGACCGTACAAACCAACAGCATGCACCTCATCTAAATAAAGCAAGGCATTATGTTGACGCGCCAAAGCACAAAAGTCTTCTAAAGGTGCAAAGTCACCCTCCATCGAATACACCGATTCACACGCAATCACTTTGGGCACGTTGACTGGTAGGTTTTTTAACAAAGCATGCAAATGGTCAACACTGTTGTGCTGAAAGATCAACTTGCTGGCACCACTGGCACAAATGCCCGCAATCATCGAGGCATGATTATGAGCATCTGATAAAATCGTGCACCCTGGCATCAGGCGACCCAGCGTAAAAAGCGTCCACTCATTGGCGGTATAGCCCGAGTTAAAAAGAAGAGCTCTGTCTTTGTTATGCAGCTTTGCCAACGTTTTTTCTAAGGACACATGCAGAGGATGTGTGCCCGAGATATTACGGGTGCCGCCCGAGCCCACGCCGCCTTTAGCCGCTTGCTCTTGCGCTGCCGCAATAGCCTCTTTTGACATGCTAAGCCCAAGATAATCATTTGTGCCCCACAACGTCACTTCTTGCTGCTGTGCTTTGTGTGAAATAGCACGCGGAAAAGAACGGGGTGATTTTTCTAAAGGGGTGAACGTGCGATAACGTTTCTCTTGACGAATGTTTTCAAGCGCCTTGGAAAAATATTCTTTATAGGCAAATCTCATAAAAGAGACGCTCTGTGAAAAAAGGTCATAAAAAAGCTATCTTTAAAAAGTTAAGAAAGGGGCACATGCAACCAAGGTATTTCTTGAAAACGCAGATAACCCTGATCAAGCAAAATCGTTAAAGGGCGATTTTTTTGTAACAAAATGGGCATCAGCGCTTCTAAAAGTTTTTGTATCTCGACAGTGCGCCGAAATTGAAAAGAAAAGATTTTATGGAAAAAAGCAAGAATACTCTCTTTAGAATCAAAAAACATCGAAAAACGACCTTGCGGCTTGGTTAAATCAAAAGCAAATTGACCCGATCCTCTGACAGAAAAATGACGAAAGCGCGCTTGATAGTGTTCGATAAAAAGCTGATTTGCCTCGGGCGTCTCTTTGTCTGGCTGCAGCGATCCTTTGATCAAGATCCTGCCCTTGATACGCCGCATATCGGTCTGAAGAACTGGCAAGTTCACTTGGCTTTCACAAAAGAACTGTAAGAAAACGTTTTGCGTCAAACGTATCTTAAGGCTCGTGAATTTTTCTCTAATCAAAGCCCCTTTAAAACGATTCGCCCTTTTAAGAGTCAGATCACACAAAAAATCCTCTTTAAGAGGCCGTATTACACCTTCTAGCCCTTCTGCAATCACACGTTGTTTCTGCTTTAAAAACAAAACTTGTATCATGCCATAGGTCGTGAAAAAGACTTTTTTTTGAAACAATGAGCGAGGCTTTATTTCAACCTTTAATAAGGGCACCTTAAGACGCCAGCCATTTTCTTGCCGCACGCTGATATCGTGCAAATACCGGCGATAGGTCAGCGGAAAGCCGCCTGAGGATTTTTTGGCGTAAGTCAAACGACATCCCTGGCCTAACAATTCATCTTGCAATTGCTTGATCCCTCTATCCAAAACTTGTTGCGAGATCACGAAAAAAAAGCAGGGCGACAGCAACAAAAAAACAATACCCAACAAAGCCCAGTGTTTAATGCGCATGCAGCCCTCTTTTCACCTTTGCTAAAAAGCTATTTTTATCATCTTCTGGCAAAACGTCTACTCTCTTGAACGTCAAAGACACCACCCCTGGTTTTTTAACCAGCGCATGTCGCGGCCAAAAAGTACCCGAATTCAGCGCCGCGGTCACAACGGGTACTTTTAAGTGCTTATAAAAATGCCACACACCTGGTTTCAGCGTCACAGCAGCGCCAGGTGGCGTGCGCGTTCCTTCCGGAAAAATCACAAGAGGACGCCCCCTCTTCAAAGCTTTGTCTGCCGCCTGCAACATCTGTGCACTTGAGAACCTTCCCTTCTTTTTTTTGACCGAGATCATCGCAATTTTGCGCAAATACCATCCCACAAGTGGAATGTGCAAAAGGCTGTGTTTTAAAATAAAGGCCGGATCTTTGAGCAAGACAGAAAACACAAGGGTTTCAAAGGAAGACTCGTGCTTTGAGGCCAGAATAAAGGGTGCTTTGGGCAGCGTTCCATTCACCTTGTATGTTAGCCCCAGCACATGACGCATCAGCCACAAATTACCGTGATTCCAAAGGCGTGATAAAAAAACAACGCCCCGCCTGGGAAAAAGCAAAAGCGGCAGTCCCAAGACAGCTAAAGTGAATGTCCAAAAGTAGTACAGACAATCAAAAATGAAAGAGCGGAAAAACGTAATCATCAAAAAGCCGTGTTGTGTGAAAAGAAACAAAAGACCAAAGGTATTTCTGATACTCACGTAAACTATTCCAAAAACGTTGTGTGGCAGGCGTTTTCACTGGATAAGCTTGTATAGAAACATGCTGGCCTAAAGAAGAGAACAGCAAGCAACTTCTAGGCATATGGTAATCTGCGGTCACAACCAAGACGCCTGCGTATCTTTTTTTGCGCAACCAAAAAAGCGTTTCTTTGACGTTGCCATAGGTATTTGACGCGCTTAATCCAAAGTGCACAACACCCTTCTTTTCTTTTGCTAAAACCAAGCGCCTCATACCCGCTTTTTTAACACCCGAGATAAACAGCACCTTCAACTGTCCTGTTTTTAAAAGGTCTAAACCCGCCTGAATGCGCCCAGCACCTCCTGTAAACACAACACCCGTCTGAAACAAAAGCTTTGAGGGCGCAACAAAAGCGCTAATCTGTTGATAAAAAACAAAAAAACCAACAAACCACAGCCACAAGAGCATTGAAAACAGAAAAAAGAACGCTCTCTCACCTCTTCTAAGACAAGAAGAGAAGTGCATTAGATATGCTTTAAAAGGGTGTTAAGCGTTAGCACTGTCATCAGCATCGGATGTTTTTTCCTCTTCATCCACCATGCCAGAAGGCGCCACAACCGTTGCAATCGTTGCGTCTTGCTTAAGTTTTAAAACTTTAACAGACGACGCCACTTTTAAATCTGAAAGATGGATCGAATCCCCAACCTGTTTGTCTTTTAAAGAGATCTCAAACCCTTCAGGGATATCTTCAACCAGTGCTGAAACATCTAGCGCATGAACCACAATATTCAAAATGCCACCACGCTTAATACCCGGACACAGCGCTTCATCTTTAAAAGAGATCGGCAGCGTTACATGAACGCGCGCACCCTTTTCAACACGCAAAAAATCTATGTGGTGCAAAGCATCTGTAACGGGATGAAAAAAAGCGTCCCGCAAGAGAACTTTTTCTTGCGCGCCATCCTCAAATGACAACGTATGCACATGACTTTGAAACGACGAGAGGCTAATCGCCTTCTTAAGCTCTTTCGCTGAAAAAGACACAGGAACAGGATCTTTCTTGGCACCATAAACAACGCCAGGTACAAAACCAGATGCACGCTGGCCTCTTAAAGCACCCTTTTGCCCTACTTTCTCGCGCAACGAAACGCTTAATACAACTGACATAATCAGAACCTAAATCTCGCTCATCTCTACAGAGTCAAATTCTAGTCTACCTTGCTTTGAAAGTCAAAAGCTTTAGACCTTAAAAACACAAAAAGCCCCTCTCTTTGAAAGAGAAGGGCTTTAAGCTTTTAACAAAAGTGGGTTTTAGTGCGCCACAGTGATCGCAACACGGTTCTGCGCATAGGCAGCTTCGGTTGTGCCAGGTACCAATGTCACACGGTTACCAAAACTCACGGTCTTCACACGACCTTCGTCAACACCTAAGTGCACCAAGTAGTGTGCCGCAGCATCAGCTCTTCTTTGACCCAAGCGATCGTTATAGGCAACAGGGCCACGCTTGTCACAGTAGCCTTGCACTTCAACGCTTACATCTTTGTTGTTTTGCAACCACTTTGCCTGCCCTTCAAGGGATGTACGCGACGTTGGTGTTAAGTCAAACTTATCAAACGCGTAAAAAACCTTGTCTTCAGTTTGGGAGGCAAACTCTTTGGCAACATCGCTTGTGCCTGTTCCTGCGCCAACACCTTCTGAATCAGATACTGATACAGGCTGCTGATCTGTGCAGTCACAACCTGCCATCATTGCCGTTAATGTTAAAAGTGTAACCAATTTCCATTTCATCGCTAAAAGTCCTCTTGCTCTTTTTTTATAGGATAAAAGACATTTTGTTAAAGTTTTACTAAACAATCGTCTATACGCGTAACAAGGTACGAGCTTTCGTTTTTTTTTTCAACAAATTTTTTGTAAGAACGGCTTTTGCTCACAGATGTGAAGCGGCTTATTTAAAGCGTGCCCAAAAAGGCTCCATCGCTTCATCAGGCGTTTTGATGCAGTGAAGCTTCAGGCTGTTCATATCCAAACGATAAACTTGCGCTGCTTGCCGCGGCGAGTGCGTGGCCACAAAAACAAGCGCATTGCCCGTTGGTGCCCAACAGGGCGATTCAGCCCAATAAAACGTCGCCACTATTTTCTCGTCTCGCCCACTTGGTGACATCACACCAATGTTAAAACCATTTGCATTGCGCTTCATAAAAGCAATTTTTTTGCTTGTCTTTGAGCACATAGGCGAGTAATAGCGTCCACTCTCTCGGCTAAGACGCAGCAATCGCCCCCCTGACATGCCCGTTGCATAAAGCTGGGGCGTGCCTTTGTGATCCGAGTTAAAAACAATGGTCTGCTGCAACGCCTGCCCCGTTGCCGAGATAAAAATGTAGGGCGCAGGCGCGACAATTTCAGAGAAACGGCCTGAGGACACATTCAAAAGCCCAACCGACGAATGATCTCTTGCATAGCTTTTTGACGTACGGTGCCGCACAGCCAGTGCCAAATACTTGGTTCCCTCCACAGGGCGCAACGAAAACACGTCCCCCTTTACATCCAAAAGATATTCTTGATCCCAATAAAGGTCTAACTCAAAAATTTGCATACGATCACGCGTTTTATTGCGAATATAGAAAAGTCGACCATTCTCAACATCATAAAAAGGCGTTTTCACAAGCGAGTTAAACCGCCTTAAATAGCGTCTGTTCGCACCATCACTATCCATAAGACCCAAAGCAAATGAGCGCCTACCCCCTTGGCCCAAACCTGCAACATACGCAATCTGCGTATCAAAATAGCCTGGTGTCTTTGTCACGTGACTATACAGACGATCTGCAATCTGGTGTGCGCAACGGCGCCACTGGTCTTTTTTTGCTGTGACCTCAAAAGTGTTGATCTCACGCATTTGCAACAGGTCATACATGCGCACACGCACACGGCATTCACGGCGCGAAGATGTGACATTTAAAGAAACTAAAAAGTGGGCGCCACTTTGCCCCTGCAAACGAACCAATGCATCACGTGAAAACGATGCCTGTATGCCCGAGCCGCCCACACGGCGAAAAACACCCGAGCTAGACAAATCTTCGCCCAAAAGGTTGGCCACATCTTTTGTAAGAGCGTCTTGATTTTCAAAAACAATCTGAAAGGGGTTCGGCACAACCGTTCCCTCGGTCACATCAACCTCAAGAGCGCCCCACAAAAAAGAACGCACTAAAACGATTGCAAAAAACAAGGACAGCTTTACAAAAAAGCACCGGTTATTGCGTGTCCACATCATGTTTACCAGCCCAGTCACTTATAGTTGGCATCCCCAACGGGACTCGAACCCGTGTTTTCGCCTTGAAAGGGCGATGTCCTAGACCGCTAGACGATGGGGACTTCTGCTTTCTCTACAGATAAACACAAGAGGCAAAAAAAGCAATCCCCCTTCTTGGGGCGTCACCCCTAGTCAGCAAGAAAGAAAGATGGTAAAAAGCTATCTGATAGGAGCCTCAAATGCATCATGAACATCCATCCGAAAGTGCTATCTTTGACAGAGTCAGCCTTGGCTACACAAAAGACCACCTGCTTTTAGAAAACGTCTCGCTTTCTTTAAAAAAGGGCCGCTTTTACTTTTTGAATGGCGCAAGTGGAGCAGGAAAAACCTCTTTCTTGAAGGCACTTTTTCTCATGTTCGAGCCTTTCTCAGGCACGATAACGCTTTTTGACAAGAAAACACGCGGCCTCTCGGTTGCTGTTAAAACAGCCATGCGCCAGCAGATCGGCATTGTTTTTCAAGATTACAAGCTTTTAAGCCACCTGACCGTCGTTGAAAACGTGGCCCTGCCCCTTTATATCAGGGGTCTGTCTCCCAGCAAAGCCCTTCATCAGGCGAAAGAGATTTTAGAGTGGATGGCTGTTGCGTCAGCCAGCCAAGCCTTGCCACACACACTGTCTGGCGGCGAAAAACAGCGCGTTGCCATCGCAAGAGCCATTATAGGACGCCCCAAGCTTTTGCTTGCAGATGAGCCCACAGGCAACATCGATGATGATGCAGCCTACAAGGTCACATGTCTTTTAGAGCGTCTTCACAAAGCCGGCACAACGGTTGTCATGGCCACACACAACCAGGCGCTTATCGATCGCTTCCCTTATGACGTTTTGCTGTTAAAAGATCGCGCTATCTTGCATCAGCCTCGTTTTAAAGACCCCTCTCACAAAAGCCTTGCGAGTTAACCTCTTATGAAAACACACAACGTGCTTCCCCTGCAGCAAGATCCTGGCACCTCTCTTTTTCCTTGGATCATCGCCGTGATGACATTTCTTCTTTTGCTCGTTGGACTTTGTGTCAAGCTTCACTATCTTTTTGTCGAAAAAACACTAGAAGATCACGCCCCCTCTCTTACGATCGAGGTTCCCTTCACTGTTGCACAAAAAACAGGCATTGAGACGGTCACGTTAAGGGCCCTTCAAAAAGTCCCCTCTGTGACAAAAGCCGAAGTCGTGCCGATGTCGCACCTTAAAAAAACGCTCGAGCGGTTTTTGGGTGAGACAAAAGTTTATGCTCCCTATCCTATTCTCTTTCATGTGTGGTCAAACACGCCCTCTCACCGTCTTGTGCCCCAGCTCAAAAGCGCTCTTGGCCCCTTAAATCTAGCACCTCACTTTTTGGTGCATGAGGCGCTGCCGCGCGGCGTTCGCCTGTGGAACAACATGTTAAACCACATCTTTACTGCAGGGTTTGCTGTGCTGGGCCTTTGCCTTTTGCTTTTTCTGTCTTTCTCGCTGGCAACACACCTTAAAATTCACACACCTATTCTCAAACTTTTCGTTTTGATAGGCGCGCCAAAAAAGTATATCCAAAGGCAGTTTCAGGCGCAAATCAGACGCTCTCTTTATAAAGGCTTTTCTTACGCTTTGCCCGCTTGCACCGCAGGCGTTGCTTTGGCTTTTTTTCTGCTCGATTGCTGGGGCGTGTCTTCGTTGATGCTATCACCAGAATTCTTCATTTTTTTTGTGTGCTTTGTGGTGGCAACCCTGGGTGGCATCCTTATGCTCGCTGCTTTTATCACACACACACGCATCAGCCATCTTTTTGGGGTGTTAAACACCAAGGGCATTTAAGGCATGAGGCAAAACGTTTTAATCGCGCCCTCCCTTTTAGCAGCTTCGCCCCTTGCCCTTTTAGACGAGGTCAGGGCGCTTGAACAGGCCGGCGCTGACAGAATTCACTTTGATGTCATGGACGGGCACTTTGTGCCTAATCTTTCCTTTGGCCCGCACACATTAAGTGCCTTACGTCAAGCGACCACCATACCCATCGATGCCCATTTGATGATCAATCCTATTCTGCCACTTCTACCAGCTTTTCTTCAGGCCTCACCTGCATCCTTGACCCTGCACATCGAAGCGCTTGACCACACCACTACGAACCTTTTAGCTAAAATACGCCAGAAAAAGGTACAACCAGGCCTTGCGATCAAACCCGAAACACCACTGACCAAGCTTGTGCCTTTTTTTCAAGAGATTCAGCACGTCACTCTTATGAGTGTTGAGCCAGGTTTTGGAGGGCAAACTTTTGACCTGCGTCAAATAGACCGCTTAAAAGAGCTGGTGGCCCTGCGCGATCGCTTTGCACAACAGCAAAAAGCACAAACCCCTTTTCTTATTCACGTAGACGGTGGCGTTGACACCAGCCTTGCGCCCAAACTTATTGCCGCAGGCGCGGATGTTTTGGTTGCCGGCACAGCTATTTTTAAGCAAAACGCTTACAAAGAAGCCATCAAAAAGCTTCGTGGCGCTTAAGCTTGCGTGCAAGCACGTCACTTTGTATGCTAAGGTTTGGTAAGGTCGTGATGGCAACGTCGAGAGGGTTCACATGTTAGGTCTGGTACATCGCTTTTTTGGGTCCGCGAACGACCGCTATCTCAAAAAGCTTGCCCCCGTTGTGGCGTCCATCAACCGCCTTGAACCTTCACTTAAAAAACTAACCGATGCCCAACTGACGGCACAAACAGATCTTTTTAAAAAGCGCCTTCAAGAGGGCGCCTCTCTTGACAATCTTTTGCCAGAAGCCTTTGCAACAGTACGTGAAACAGCGTGGCGTGTGATCGGACAACGCCACTATGATGTGCAGCTTATGGGCGGCTTGATTCTTCATCGTGGCATGATTGCCGAGATGAAAACAGGTGAGGGCAAAACGCTGGTTTCAACACTGCCCGTTTACCTAAATGCGCTACACGGCAAGGGCGTGCACGTTGTCACCGTTAACGACTATCTGGCCTCACGCGATGCAGCATGGATGGGCGAAATTTACCGATTTTTGGGCCTGACTGTCGATTGCATCACGCACGATATGTCTGACGAACAGCGCCAAGAAGCCTATAAAGCCGATATCACTTATGCCACCAATAACGAGCTTGGCTTTGATTATCTGCGCGACAACATGAAAACACGCCTGGACGAACGCGTTTTAAGGCCGTTTTCTTTTGCCATTGTTGACGAAGTGGACAGCATCTTAATTGATGAGGCGCGCACACCTTTGATCATTTCTGGCCCCGCTGAGACGTCATCGGACCTTTATCAAAAAATTGACGCACTCATCCCAAGTCTTAAAGACGAGGACTTTGAAAAAGATGAAAAAGCGCGCTCGGTCATGCTGACCGAATCGGGCGTTGCGCACATTGAAAAGCAGGTCAAAAAAGCAGAACTTCTCAAAGGGCAACACCTTTACGATGACCACAACATTACACTTGTGCATCACATTGACCAAGCCCTTAAGGCTCACAAAATTTTTGCCCGTGACGTCGATTATATTGTGAAAAACAACAAGGTTATGCTGGTGGACGAATTCACCGGACGCATCATGGACGGACGCCGCTATTCAGATGGCCTGCACCAAGCGCTTGAAGCCAAAGAAGGCGTTGAGATTCAAATTGAAAACCAAACCCTAGCGTCAGTGACCTATCAAAACTTCTTTAGGCTTTACCCCAAACTTGCAGGCATGACAGGCACGGCCCTGACCGAGGCGGCCGAGTTCCACGAAATCTATAACCTGCGTGTTGTTGCGGTTCCCACAAATCACCCGCTTAAACGTCAGGACGAAGACGATGAAGTCTATCGCACCTTTAGCGAAAAAGCACAGGCCGTTTTAAAGCTGATCCAAGAGGTTCACAAAAAAGGACAGCCTATTCTTGTGGGCACTGTAAGTATAGAAAAATCAGAGCTTTTTTCACAACTTCTTACAAAGGCTGGCATTCCTCATCAAGTTTTAAACGCAAGACAGCATGACAAAGAAGCCCTTATCATTGCCGAAGCGGGTGCACCGGGCGCCATTACCATTGCAACCAACATGGCTGGCCGCGGCACAGACATTGAACTTGGCGGCAACCTTAAAAAGCGCCTTGAAGCAAAACTTGCAAACGTCACAGACAAGGCCAAAAAAGAAAAGATCACGCAAGAGATTACAGAACAGTACCAAAAAGACCGTGAAGCTGTTTTAAAGGCAGGCGGCCTTTTTGTGATTGGCACCGAACGCCACGAAAGCCGGCGCATTGACAATCAACTTAGGGGACGCTCGGGACGTCAAGGTGACCCTGGACGCTCAAAGTTCTTTTTGTCCCTTGAGGACGACCTCATGCGTATTTTTGGATCCGAGCGACTGGATGACTGGCTGCAGAAACTGGGCCTTCAAGAAGGCGAAGCCATTACACACCCTTGGATTAATCGCGCGCTTGAAAAGGCACAGCAAAAAGTTGAAGCGCGTAACTTTGACACCCGCAAGCATCTTTTAAAATACGACGATGTGATGAACGATCAGCGCAAAGTGGTTTATGGATGGCGGGACAAACTGATTGCCAGCACAGATTCTTTTGAAAACACCATCAAAGAAGATATTAAAGCTCTTTCGACCTATCTTGGCGACCAATATACGCCGCCCGACACATATGTTGAGCAATGGGATCTTGCAACGCTTGCCACAACGTTAAGCGAAAACTATGGGCTTTCTTTAGATGTAAAAAGCTGGGCAAAAGAACCTGACCTTAACAGACAAACTGCTATCAACCGCATCACAGATGCGCTGCTCAAAGCCTATCTTGAAAAGCAAAAAACCTATGGCGACCTTTGGCCCTCGATTGAAAAGCACCTTTTTCTGGCCTGCGTTGACCATAATTGGAAAGAACACCTTTATGCCCTTGACCACTTAAGGCAAGGCGTGCATCTGCGCTCTTACGCGCAAAAAGACCCGCTTAACGAGTATAAGTACGAGGCCTTTGCACTTTTCCAAAGCTTTTTTGCACGCACAACGCGTGAAGCTTTAGGCAAACTACTGCTGTTCTCGGTTGATCCAAGCGATATGACCGCCGCTCCTGAGCACATGGGGCAAGACTTTGACGACATTGAAATGAGCGAATCACGCGCCTTCCCCGGCACAGATAGCGTACCAAGCGGCTTGCAAGACCCGCTCGATGCAGCAAACCCTGATGCAATCTTGTCATCCAAGGGCGCCGATGCACCCAAAATCTCACGCAATGCCCCTTGCCCCTGTGGCTCAGGTCGCCGTTATAAAAACTGTCACGGCAAACTTGCATAAACGCTTTCAAAGCAAACAAAGTGCAAAGATTGCTCACCTTTAAGTCAGCACCTTTGCGTTTGCAATTATCTAAATTAGATAATTGTTACGATGCGAGTCTTCATAATAAAATTATCTTCCGTTATAAAACAAGGATTTTTTCATGAAGCGTTTGATGCGTTTAGCCGCACTTTGTGGCTTTCTATGTGCCCAATTTCTGCCCACGCTTCGGGCAGAAAGTCCCGAAATTGAAGCCTTAAAAAACGATCTTGCCGACTGTCGTGCAGATAGAAAAAAAGGTATCAAAAGAAATTGTCATTGGTATCAACAAGAGATTAAACGTCTGAGAAAAACCTCAAAAAAGAAGCGCTATCATCACAGAAAGCAAGAGCGCGCACATAAAGGCAGATACTAACCGCGTATGGTCTTTGCCTTCTTTTGCAAAGACCATGGGGCCGGGCCACGCAAAACCTGGCTCCAGGCAAGCGGCACAGAAAATCTTAAAGGTCGTGGCGGCCCTTCTTCATCCTTATGCTTACTGATATAAGCTACACTTTTCCACATTGGACCATAAGCACGATCAAGATAAGGCAAAGGATTTGCCGGGGACCACACCTGAGTGGGCCCAAAAGGCACCAGTTTAAGAGGCCACAAATCATTTTTTTCGTTGAAACAGTTGGGGTATCCCACCCTGTGCCATTTATCAGCATACTGGATCGCCTCTTTTTTTCCTATTCCTATCGATCGCACAGAGAAAATATCAACCCAAACATTGGGGTTTTCTTTGCTAACAATTTTAAAAAACCTTGCTTCTTTAAGATATGTCAGTTTTAAACCTCTTTTTTCAAGCAAAGGTGCCAGCGCTTTGAGCTTGAATGCGTCTTTTTGAAAAACGCAGATATCAAGGTCATCATCTGTAGGGATAATACCTTTGTTACGCACAGCGCCCAGCAGCGTGCCGCCATCAATCCAATAGATAAGACCGCGCGACTCGAAAAGACGGTGCACTTCTTCCATGAGGCGATAAAGGGCAACTGTTTTATGCCGTGGTGTCAGCGCGCTTTCAATACGCTTGTGCAGCTTTTTGGCAAAGAATAGCTCTAAAGGCAACGAGATATAATCTCTTGCCACAAAAAGCCCTGTAACAAACAAAAAGGAAGCTAATAAAACAATTTTCTTACCGAAGTGCAAAAACATGGTCGTCAAAAAAAATTCTTATGCCTCTTTATATGGCTTTTTTGATTTTTTAACAAGCGTAAGAGAAACGCCTCAAAAAGCTGACCTCATGAATGCCAACCAGTATCGATTGAACGCCATGTAAGAACTAAGTTGCACGCAAGTACTCTATTGGCCTCAGATAATGGTTTCAAAACATTTTACTGGTGCATGCGGGTTTTAAGGATGGCTGACAAGAACATACTTTTTGAACACGCTTACGGTTTTCAAAACAAACGTTCTCTCCAAACATAAGGCCCCTTTTCTTTAGCCCACACATCATCCTCACACACGCCACTTGTTTTTTATCTTGCAAGAAAACTTATTTTTTTATAAAAAATTATTTTTCAATATCTTTTATGTTTTTTTTTATCAAAAAGACAAAACAAATAAATTAAAAAATGTTTATAAAAAATATTTTAGACAGAGAAAAAGCTGTATTGTTTCTTTCTACAACCCTTGGATTGATAGCACTGCACGCCGTCGGACCGCATGAGGCAGCCGAGGGAGCTCTTTTACGCGGTGTTTATCAAGCAAATCATGAGCAGCTACAATGGCGTTTTTCAGCCAATCAAGGCAAGCTTTGCTTCCAAAAAACCCTCACCCCTTGCGCAGGCAGTGTGCTCGGTGATCTCTCTTGGGCGTTTGATCCCGCACAAAACAATTATCGTTTAAAAACCCTGTGCCTTTCAAGAACAAGCAGCGGGACACATGCTGAAAATAGCGACGATGTTTTAACACACCAGCAGCTTGCATCGCATATGAAGTGCCACCTTGAAAATCTGTTCCGCTTTGTTGGTGTCAGCCACGATCCTCTTCCTCTGCCTTTATCTGACGAAGCGCCTCTGTTAGCACTGTGGAGCCAATACGACATCAAGCTGCACCATTTGGCTGAACAGCGTGGTTTGCAAAATCGCACACAGGATTTTAATTTTTTTTAAAGAAAGCCAAACATCTTCTTTTTACGATGAGAAGCGGCACCAGGTGCGTCTAAAGTTTTGCGCAAACATTGATCAAAAATAACAAATTTTTGCACCGCTTTTCTCTTAACACGCAAGGCAGACAAGATATTTCCATCTGTATGTGCGCTCTGCCAAAAAAAAACCTATCGCAAAACGCCAGAAGCAATAAGTCAACGCCGCCAAAGGCAAAAACCACAAACACACATAAGAAAAACATATTGCAAAGCAAGCATGCCCGGGCAGCCCAATCTGCTCACCACAGCAGCAGGACGCTAGCGTACTATACCTCGTCAAGTCATTAAAGGCGCCGCCAGGTTGTGCCTTGCGGAGAATCTTCTAAAATGACGCCTTGGTCCAAAAGCTTTTGACGCACGGCATCAGCCTGCTTGAAATTCTTTTGAAGGCGCGCCTCCTGTCTTTGTGCAATCAACTGTTCAATTTCGACTTCTGTGATCTTTAAGGCATCAACAGCGCCAGCGTGAAACCATTCTTGCGGATCTTTTGTGCCAAATCCCAGCATAAAAGCTGACGCAGACAACATGGACACAATCCTCTTTTTTTCATCTATTGACGATGTTTTATGAAAAGCAGCAATCAAAGCATGCAACTCAGAAAAAGCTTTAGGGGTATTTAAATCATCTAAAAGAGATTGAAAAAAAGCTTGATGACTGTCCACACGGAATTTTTGATTCTTGAGACCTGACGTCTGAACCTCTTTAAAAGATAAAAAAGCTTCTAGACGCGCTGCACTGTTTTGTTCACAAGATAAATCAGCTTGTGACCCAGCCATTTTCATGGTTGCCTCTGAAGATGAATCACTTGCCTTGGCTTCAAGAGCACTTGCTTTTGCAAGAACACTGTACAGGGCGTCCAAGCTTTTTTTGGCCTGCAAAAGCAAATCCTCTGACCAATCGAGCGGTTTTTTATAGTGTGCCGATAACAGGGCCCAGCGAATCACCTCACCGTCCCACTTTTGCAAAAGGTTCTCCACGGTAAAAAAGTTCCCCAAGGACTTAGACATTTTTTCGCCCTCTACAACCAAAAAACCGTTATGCAGCCAAAAACGCGCCAACTCTTCTTGATCAAGGGCACAGCAACTTTGTGCGCGCTCATTTTCATGATGCGGAAACACAAGATCTTGCCCACCGCCATGAATATCAAAGGGCACATCCAGCAAGGCGTCACTCATGGCCGAACATTCAATATGCCACCCAGGCCGACCATATCCCCATGGACTTTCCCAACCAGGCTCGCCTTTTGCCGAAGGCTTCCATAAAACAAAATCTTCGGGATTCTTTTTATAGGCCTCAACGCCCACACGCGCACCGGCCTTTTGCGTTACAACACTTTTTCCTGAAAGCGCACCATATCCCTTATAGTGTTTCACGTGAAACATCACATGTGCATCTGCCACGTAAGCAAAACCTTTTTCCACCAGCCGCTCGATCATAGTAATCATTTCTGGGATATGCGCCGTTGCTTTTGGCTCTAACGTTGGAGGCAACACACCCAAAGATGCCATATCTTGGTGAAAAAAAGTCAGCGTTTTTTGCGTTAACTCACGAATAGAGATCTTTTTTTGTGCAGCAGCTTCAATAATTTTGTCATCTACATCGGTAATATTGCGTACATAACAGACATTTGGATAAAGCAATAGTAAAACACGATAAAGCACATCAAAAACAACCACCGAGCGCGCATTTCCTAAATGCGCCCTGTCATAGACGGTAGGGCCGCAAACATACATTTGCACTTTTTCTGCTGTTATGGGGGCAAAAAGACGCTTTTTGCGCGCTTTCGTATCGTGCAAATAAAGAGCAGATGCCTCAATTGCTTTGCTATTATTTTGTTTCGCAAGCATTTTTCAGTCTTTCTATAATAAGGGCATGCTCTATCAACGGCAACAAATGATGCATCGAGGGACCTTTTGTGCAACCGGTCAGCACCTTGCGCAAAGGCAAATAGAGAGCTTTCCCTTTTCTGAGAGTTTTTTCCTTGAGTGCTTGCGTCCAAAGTGCCCACGAGTCTTGATTCAGTGGCGCCGCAGGCAAAAGCTTTAAGGCTTCCTCTAAAAAAAGTCGCTCTTCTGCATCCTCTGCCGCATACCCATCACCTGGCGCAAGAGAGGCATCCAAAACATTTTGAGCGCTGCCAGGCAACGTTTTTTCTCCTTCAGACGACAGCCGCGCCTTCTGCCATACTTCTTTAGAGGCGAAACAAACGTCATACCAAAACAACGCCTCCCTTAACGTTGTGATATTGTCACGCACGCACATCCAAAAAGGTTCTGTGGCTTTTGTTTTGTTTGCCTGCTCAAAAAAAGAGCGCACCTTTTCAAAAGAAAGTGCCTGAAGGGCCTGCTGGTTTTGGAGATAAAGACGATGAATATCAACTTTAGGGTGACTGCCTTTATAGTCAGCAATGCGAATAGTCTGCGCCAGATCAGACAGCATTTCACCAGCCGATAAAACCCGTGACAATCCCAACGACAGCAAAAAGGCCTGCAACACTTCGGGCAACACACCCTCTTGGCGCAATTGCGAAAGCGTCAGCGCACCCGTTCTTTTAGAAAGCTTGCCTGACAGGTCTTCTAAAAGCGGAAGGTGTCCAAAAAATACATCTTTCAAATGGCCAATTTTATCTAAAATAGACATTATTTGAAGCTGCACAGCCGTGTTAGCGACATGATCTTGCCCTCTTAAAACACTCGTAATGCCCATTTCAAGATCATCAACACACCCAGTTAGCAAGAAAGAGGGCGAGCCATCAGCACGCACCAGAACCGGATCACTTAACGAGGTCACATCGTAGTGAGTGGGCCCTCGCACCAGATCATTCCAACCCACTTTTTGGCTTTCAAGCAAAAAACGCCAGTGGGGTCGTCGCCCCTCTTTTTCAAAACGCAGAAGATCAGCCTTAGACACTGTGCGCGCAGAGCGATCATACCGTGGCGGCTTGCCGGCCTTTTGCAGGGCCTCCCGTTTCGCTTTCAGCTCTTCTGGTGTTTCATAGCAAGCATAAAGCCGTCCTGCTGCCTTAAGGTCTGCAATGGCTTGTTTGTATAAATCCAAACGCTCTGACTGTTTAACGGTCAGATCAAATGAAAGCTTTAGCCAGGCTAAATCGTCGTGTAAGGCTTGCGTAAAGGTCTCGCAGCTTCTCTCTTTATCGGTATCATCAATGCGCAAATAAAGCTTGCCGCCATGTTGATGCGCCAAAACAGCGTTCAAAAGCGCCGTCCTGGCATTACCAAGATGCAGCAAGCCTGTGGGCGAGGGGGCAAAGCGCAGGGCAAACACGGAAACAATCGCTCTCATTTAACAAAGTCAATTGTCCCAAGGTTATCACCTTCTTCGCATCGTTAAAACCGATTAAAAAAAAGAGAGGTCTTTACCGAATGACACACGCTTAGTGGTTGCAGCACGACTGTTTTGAGCGCCTTATTTTTCTTTAAGGTAGTCGTACAAAACGTCTCCCATAGGCAGCACAAGGTCTGCCACAAAGTGCATCCCATCTACAACGCTGACAACTGGCAGGTCTGCCACAGGCGCATTCACATGTGGCACCAGGTGAAGCCGCGCATCCCCTCTGTGTGCACTTTTAAGATGCAGGCCTTCTAACTGGTACGAAATCAGCTGAAAAACATCATAAGATTCCCCCGACACATGGGGAATGATTTTAAGATTCACCTGTTTCTTAGAAAGCCTTTGTTCCATCGCTTTTTTGCGCTTGCATCGGGAATCAAATCTTCATGCTTATAAACCATGGTCCCCATGGCCACCAACTGCTCACTGTACTCAAGCCTGCCTACCAGTGTATCTTGTATCACACGCAACTTAGGTCTTGCATCTTTTTTAGGAAAACCCCAAATTTCGCGTCCGCCCGCAATAGGGGGATGACAATCTAAATACATTTGCGCTGTGTAATTCACAGGCTCTCCCTTAAACACAGCCGGAATCACAACGCCACTTTCTTCATAGTCACCAAAACCCGAGCTATCTGGCATTTTGATAAACTCGTAAAGCACTTTGTTGCTTCCATCGGGCTCTAAAGGCTCTGGCAAAGCCTGACGAATCGCCTCAGGCGTTGACGTGTACGTCACAATCAAATACTCGCGATTAATAAACGTGTACGGGCCCTTTGGATAGCTGGGGCTTGAAACGGGCGTTGAAAATTGTGCGTAAAGTTGCTTGATGTCCATAGCAGCACTTTCCTTTTTATGTTAGCATCTGATTGTTAAATGCAGATAGAGCAAAAAACGCGCCCAAATCAAAAGGGACGCCCGCCTTTTTGTCTGTCTTTGTGTTTTTGTACTTGTTTAACAAACAAGGGCGGTTAGCTCAGCGGTAGAGCGTCTCGTTTACACCGAGAGGGTCGGCGGTTCAATCCCGTCACCGCCCACCATGAGAGTTAAAGTGATGTGGTTCGAAAAATGGATAACAACGCACCCACATCGCGCTTTTTTAACCGTCTTCATAGGCATTTTTGCTCTTTTCTTCTTCCTGCTCTCGCATCGACCGTTGGCCACGCCCGATGAGGGAAGGTACGTCGAAATCCCAAGAGAGATGCTGGAAACGGGCGACTATGTCACGCCCCACCTCAATAATTTACCTTATTTTGAAAAGCCGCCTCTTGTATACTGGATGACAGCTGCAGGCATCAGTTTTTTTGGACAAAACACATGGGGCGCACGCATTCCCTTGGCGCTTTTTGCTTTTTTGGGCTGCTTGATGCTTTATGGTTTTCTACGCACGTATCAGTCTGCTTTAGCCAGCTTAACGGCCCCTTTAGTTTTGGCCACCAGCACGCTTTACTTTGGCATGGCGCGCATTCTAACCCTTGATTTATTTGTCAGCGTATGGATGACGGCCGCGCTTTTGGCTTTTTACCAAAGCGTGCGCATGCCTCAAAAAAAGATTTTTTCCCTTTTGTATGGCGCCTCTCTTGCGGGCGCCGTGATGACAAAAGGGCTTATGGGCATTGTGTTGCCTGGCTTTATTATCTTGTTGTGGATTGTCTGGCAAAGGCGTTGGCATCTTCTGACAAAAGCTTTTCACCCCCTGACCCTGCTCTCATTTTTTCTTTTGGCCAGCCCTTGGCATGTTTTGGCTGCGCTGCGCACGCCTTCTTTTGCGTGGTTCTATTTTATTCACGAACACTTTATACGCTATCTCACTGTGGCGCACGGGCGTTTTCAGCCTTTTTGGTTTTTTGTTCCCGTTTTGCTGCTTGGTTTTTTTCCCTGGTTTTGCTTTCTTTTTATCAGAAAGAAAGAGAGAGCGCCTCAAAACCTGCCGCAAGACTTAAGGCTTTTTCTGTGGCTTTGGATTATTGGCACTTTTTGCTTTTTCTCTGTTTCTCAATCAAAACTGATTCCTTATATTTTGCCCATCTTTCCTCCTTTGGCGATTTTGATTGCCCAGAACATCAATGGGCTTTTAAAGCGCAACACGCCTGCTCCTTTGGCAAATGCAGCGCTGTACACTGCAACAGGACTTCTGCTGGGTGTGACGGCTGTTTTTGCACGTGCACACAACGTGATTCAAATTACAGAAGGGCTTTTTTGTGAAGGCTTTCTCACCTCTTTAATTGCAGCCATGGCGCTTGTTTTTATGACCACCGCTGTTGGCACTTTTTTTCTTAGAAAAAAGGTCAAGGCTTACTTTGCCTGCGTTTTGTTTGGCCACCTCTTGGCGCTTTGCCTTGCGGCTTACGGTGACCCGTTGGTTCAAAGATATCGCCCTATTGATGACGTTGCGCACTTTATTCAAACACAAAACCAAAATCCACGCCCCAGCGTGATTGTGCATGGTTTTTATCCCCAAGACCTGCCGGTTTACTTAAAAAGCGTTGTGCATGTTTTTGCATACCGTGGTGAAATGTCCTTTGGCGCACAGGTACAGCCCCAGCAAAAAACACTGATTAACGCCCAGACTTTGCAACACTTGTGGTCATCAAACCTTTGTTTTATAATTGTCCTCGACAAGAACAAAGGACACGTTTTTCCAGAACTACAAAAACTTCTACCGTCTGTTTACCTTGTTTACCAACGCGCACCTTACGTTGTGTTTTCCAATAAGCCAATTCGCTAGTTTCATTTATGTCTTTTCAGTACCTTCTTATCGCCACAAGTGTTCTTTTTAATACGGCAGGGCAGTTTTTTGCAAAATCTGGCGCTTTGCGTCTTGAAACAGATTCTTCCTACAAGCTTATCAAAAGTTTTATCTTGAACCCCTTTGTGATGGGCGCCGTCGTCTGTTATGGCGCAAGCTTAATTGTTTGGGTTTACGTCTTATCCAAGATGCCCTTGTCTTTTGCGGCCTCTCTTTTTGCCATTTCTTATGTCACCACGGTTTTTTTAGGCGTTTTTGTGTTTAACGAAGCGTTGTCGCCTCAGTGCATCGTGGGCACGCTTTTGATCACAGGAGGCATCTATCTTGTCTCATCCTGTGCCTAAAGAAGGCGACGCCTTCATTCCACTTGTGCGTCCCAGCTTTGGCGACGAAGAGTACGCAGCTGTAAAAAACTGCCTCACCTCGGGCTGGGTCACAACAGGACCTTCTGTTGCAGCCTTTGAACAAGCGCTGAAAGATTACTTTAAGGCCCCTTACGTGCTGGCGCTTAGCTCGAACACAGCGGGGCTTTATCTGTCACTGCGCGCGCTTTCTGTTGGCCCAGGTGACGAGGTTATCACCACACCACTCACTTTTGCTGCCACCGCTAATGTGATTGAAATGACAGGCGCCACGACGGTTTTTTGCGATATCAACCCATTAACGCGCAATATTTGCCTTAAAGCGCTCGCACAAAAAATCACACCCAAAACACGTGCTATTTTACCTGTGCACATGTACGGCTTACCTTTAGAGATGGAAAAGCTCTACAAGATCGCAGAGGCTTTTGATGTGCGCATCATCGAAGATGCCGCACAAGCGATGGGCGCAAGGGATGCGGGTAAAAAAATTGGCTCTTTAGGCGATACACAAGTTTTTAGTTTTCATGCCAACAAAAACATCACAACTTGCGAGGGGGGCTGCCTTGTCACGCGAGACGAAGCGCTTTTTCAAAAGGTAAAAAGTTTGCACTTTCATGGCTTTGATCGCCCTGCCTGGGATCGTTTTCAAAAAAAGGGAAAGGGCGATTACGATATTGTAGCCCCAGGCCTTAAGTTTAACATGACAGACTTGCAGGCAGCCATTGGGCTTTGCCAGCTCAAAAAAATGAACACATTTCAAGAAAAACGTACGGCTTTGGCCATGCGCTATTTAAACGCTTTTGAAGATTGCCCTTATCTTGAGATGCCACCACAACACCAGGGACACTGCTGGCACCTTTTTTCGCCCTTAGTACATTTTGATCGCATCAAACTGTCACGCTCAGAGCTTATGATGCAACTCAAAGAGCGTAATATAGGCACGGGAATCCATTACAAGCCACTTCATCACTTTTCTTATTACGCTAAAAAATATGCCCACAAAGAAGGGGTCTTTCCACACACTGAAAAAATAGGGCACAGCACCATTAGCTTACCTTTGTTTCCCGCACTGACGTTTAGCCAACAAGATTACGTCATTCAACAGCTTAAAATACTTTTGGAGAAATACTGCAAATGACAGAACCTTTTTTGTCTATCGTTGTGCCTGTCTACAATGAAGAGGCTAACCTTAAAAAACTTTACACACGCCTGACCAAAACGCTGTCTGCAATCAAACAACCCTATGAAATCATCTTTGCTGATGATGGCAGTTGCGACAAAACACCCGCTTTTTTAAAAGAAATCTTTGACAAAGACCCACAACACGTGCGCGTTGTGAATCTTGTGCGCAACTATGGCCAGCACATGGCCATTATGGCAGGTTTTGAGCACGTCAAAGGAACCTACGCTGTCACGCTCGATGCAGATATGCAAACTCCGCCTGAAGAGCTGCCAAAAATTATAGAAAAAATTCAAGAGGGTTATGACTACGTTGGCACCTATCGCCTTAAGCGCCGAGACAACTGGTTTCGCACCTATGTTTCATGGATCGTTAACCGCGTTCGTGCATATGTTACACACGTGGAAATGAAAGACCATGGATGTATGTTGCGCGCCTATCACAAAAACATTGTGACAAAAATACTGTCCTCCCATGACAAGACTACCCTGGTGCCTGTTTTAGCCTACACGTATGCACAAAAATATACTGAAGTTGGCATGCATCACGCCTCAAGAGAAAACGATCAATCCAAATACACGCTGTATAAACTTGCGCGCATGAACTTTGATTTGTTTACGGGCTTTTCTTTGGTGCCCATTCAGCTTTTCACCTTTGCAGGCCTTATCATATGTTTTTGCAGCAGCTTGCTGGTAGGCTACCTCTTAGTACGCCGCTTTCTTTTAGGCGCAGAAGCCGAAGGCCTTTTTACTCTTTTTGCTGTTCTGTTTTTCCTCATCAGCTTTGTCATCACAGGCATCGGCATTGTTGGTGAATATGTGGGGCGCACGTATCAGCTGTTACAGTCAAGGCCGCCCTATCTTATACGTGATGTGCTGGGGGAGAAAGGGTCGCACAAAGCATCAAAAAAACTGTCAGCACTTAAGGGATAAAAAATGCGTCTTCTTATCATAGGCATCGGTGGTTTTATTGGCTCTTCCTTGACCGAAAGAATCGTCTCGCAAAAGCCAGACTGGAAAGTTTATGGCCTAGATCCATGTTTCGAAAAAATAACCCACCTTCACACTCACCCCAATCTGTAATAGCAAAAAGGCACGATGGCAGACAACCAAGACTGGATGAAAGCTCAGCTTCCCCATGTTGACGCTGTGTTGCCTTTGGCAGCCATTGCTAACCCCGAGCTTTACGTTAAAGACCCTTTGCGCGTTTTTAAGCTAGACTTTGAGGAAAACCTTCAAATCATCAGGGACTGTGTTGCCTTTAAAAAGCATGTCATTTTCCCCTCAACCTCAGAGGTTTACGGTATGTGTACGGATGAGGCGTATGATGAGGACACAAGCCTTTTAACCACAGGCCCTATTCATAAAGAGCGTTGGATCTACGCATCCTCAAAACAGCTTTTAGACCGCCTTATTTATGCATACGGAAAGCATGAAGGCCTTTCTTATACACTGTTTAGGCCCTTCAATTGGATTGGCGCCAAGCTTGACCACTTGACCCTTGAAGGGGGCGGGAAAGGGCGCTCGTTGGTGCAGTTCTTAGGACATATTTTTCAAGGTAAAGACATCTTGATCACAGGCGATGGCACGCAGCGACGCTCTTTTACAGACATTGACGACGCTTTAGACGCCTTGATGACCATTATTGAAAACTATAAAAGTGTTTCGGGGCAAGTCTTTAATATTGGCAACCCCAAAAACGACATAAGCATTAAAGACTATGCTGAGAAGCTCAAAAGCATTGTGCTTACGCACCCCAACGCACCACAAGAGGCTGCTAAAAGCCATGTGCGCCTTGTGGCACCAGAAAAACTTTTTGGCGCGGCCTATCAAGATGTGCAAAGGCGCGTGCCCTCTATTGCAAAAGCACAACAAAAACTGCATTGGCAGCCTGAAACGCCCCTTGCAAAAACATTAGAGAAAATCGTCGCCTATCATATTGAAAGACTCTTTGGTGACACAACCAAAAAAGATCATACCAAGGGCTCAACACACGCTGCATGACAAAACATTTTCGTTTTATCTTTCTTGCGTACCAAAAAATCCGCGCGCTCTGTGCGCGCTTTACCTCTCATTATCCCTTTTGGCCTGCCTTTGTTTGTGATGTTGCCTGGAGCGCATTTACATTGCCATGCGCCTTTTTTTTAAAAGGGGGCATCACCTTACGCCACCTGCCGCAAGAGCCCATTGCAGCCTTTACGTTTATTGCCGCGGGGGCTTTGATTATGACAGGTGCCTCAAAGGGCGTTCAACGCTATGTCTCGTCATCGGACTTGTGGTGCTTTGTGAAAACGGCTCTTTTAACAGAAACTTTCTTTCTGCCCTATCTTTTCTTTTCACAGCATGTGACAGTCATCTCTGGCAAGATGCTTGTGATACAGTCTCTTTGCCTTGTTAGCGGCTGGATGACAATGCGCCTTTTTGTGCGTGCTGCCTTTTTAAAAGCCAGAGGTAAAGCTGTTTCATCTTCACTATCCCAAAAAGCGCTTATCTTGGGCCTTGGCCCTCAGGCAGAGCTTTTTTTAAGGCAAACATTAAAGTACTCAAGCCCCACGTATCAAATCATAGGGTTTATAGACAGCAAGCAAAACCACGCCAATCGCTATATTCATGGTGTGCCCGTTTTAGGAACGCTTGACCGCCTTGAAGGCATTGTGCGTGCGCTGCAAAAAAAAACACAAACACCCGAGGTATTGCTCATTAGTCCCTCTTGCCTTTCTTCCAAAGACCTTGCTTTTCTGGTCAAGAAGGCCCGCCCTTTAAAGCTTCATCTCTCACAGCTTCCCACAACAACGATGGGGCAACCACACAGTGCAAAAATACAACCCGCTAACTTATCAACGCTTTTACAAAGACCCAGGCGTGAAACCAATGTAGAAAAAGTACTAGAGGTTATTAAAAACAAGCGTGTCTTGATCACAGGCGCCGGCGGAAGCCTTGGCAGAGAGTGCGCGATGCAAATTGCTGACCTTTCGCCAGGACACATCACTTTACTAGATCACAATGCACACCGCTTGAACCAAACAGCGCAAACTTTGCACACAAAACACCCACGCCTTTCACACAGGGCGGTTTTATGCAATATACGTCAAAAAAACTGCGTTTTTGACACAATCGCTTCTGAAAAACCAGACTACATCTTTCATGGCGCATCTCTTAAGCAAACAGCCTTGGTAGAAAATCAGCCCGCTGAAGGCGTTCTCACAAACCTGGTGGGCACGCGCTATTTAGCTGACGCTGCAAAAATGCACCACGTCAAGGCCATGCTTTTTTTATCGACAAGGCACGCGCAAGCCCCTAAAAGCTTGCTTGACCTTACGCGCTATTTGGCTGAAACATACTGCCAGTTTCTGGATGCAGAAAGCGAAGAGACAAAATTTTCAACAGTGCGCCTTGGCTCACTGCTTGGGTCTTCACGTTCTATTGTGTCGCAGTTTCAAAAACAAATTAACGCAAGAAAGCCCATTACACTTTTACATCCCGATGTGGTGCGCTATTTTCTGACAACGGCCGAGGCAGCCCAACTTATCATTCACTCACTTTTTCTTAAAATGCAAACGCTTTTACCCCAGGGAGGCACCTTTGTGCTTGATCAAGGCGAGAAAATCTCCCTGCTTGAAATGGCCGAAACACTCATCGAACTGTCGCATCTTGAGCCTTACGAAGACATTCCCATCACATTCATGGGGCTTAATACAAACAACGCGCTTCAAACATCACACCTGCCTTCCCAAACAAAACTGAGACAAACAGCGCATCCATATATCTCAATTTTAATGCCTGAAAAAAAACGCTTTGGCACTTTTATGGACGATATAAATAAGCTGGAACAGCTCGCCTTCAAAAACGATCACGACGCTTGCGCCAGCGTGCTTAAAAAGTTCTCACCCCCTGATACAGACCTTCTAAACGCTGGTGCGCAAAGCACGTTAGAGAGTGGTCACTAGCTTTTTAAGAAAATATGACGCTTTTTGCCCACAGAAAGCTTAAGTGGCTTATCTTTCAACAAAGAGGGCGTCAACTCGCGTTTTTCATCATCTTGCACGGCGTTATCTAAACGGACAGCACCTGATCGCACCATGCGTCGTGCCTCAGAGCGCGATGACACAAAGCCTGTTTTCTCAATCACAGATAGCAAATCAAGAGGCTCTTTAAGATCAAGCGACAAGGCATCATCTGCTGGTGTGTTTTGAAACAAGGATTCTGTTTGTGCGCGTGCTTTTTGAAGCGCTTCTTTGCCATGCACAAGCTGCGTTACACAGTCTGCCAGTTTTTCTTTGGCACAGTTGATCGCCACACCGTCAAGCGCTGCATCCTGTGCAATCTCTTGAAGCGGCAGTTCGGTGTAAAGGCGCAAAAAGCGCGCTGTGTCTGCATCGCTTGTGTTGCGCCAAAACTGCCAAAAGTTGTAAGAAGAAAACCTGTCAGCATCAAGCCACACGGCCCCTTGCGCCGTCTTTCCCATTTTTTGTCCCGACGCTGTGGTCAGTAAAGGGCAGGTAACCCCAAAAACCTCTTTTTGACGCGCTTTATGCACAAGCTCAACGCCACTTAAGATATTTGCCCACTGGTCTTGACCACCCAGTTGCAAACAACAGTCATATCGATCAGACAAAGAAAGAAAATCGTACGACTGCAATAAAATGTAGTTTAGCTCTAAGAAACTTAAGGGCTTGTTTTGCTCAAGACGCCTTTTTACAAAATCAAAACCCACAAGACGGTTCACAGAAAAATAACGCCCCACATCTCGCAGAAAGTCGAGATAATTAATATCTCCCAGCCAGTCAGCATTGTTCACCACACGCAGCGCACCCTGATCAAGCATCTTTTCTAACACAACCTGCAACGCCTTGATGTTCGCCTCGATCACTTCTTTTGACATCAAAGGGCGTTCAGCGTTTTTGTCAGATGGATCACCAATGCGCGTGGTACCGCCACCTAAAAGCGCAATCACTTGATGACCTGCCCTTTGAAAGTGGCGCAAAAGCATGAAAATCATCAAGTGGCCCACATGAAAAGCAGGCGCCGTTGCATCAAAACCGATATAAAGCGTTAATGGCTTTTGAAGGCGCTCTTTAAGGCGCTCTTCGGCTGATACACCAAAAATAAACCCACGCTCTTTTAGTTCATCCCACAACATCAAAGATTTTAAGCTCGATTTTCTGCACACATGATTTGCCATCATCATAAAAGATTGACCTCAAAATGGCTATGCCCAAAACACGCACCTTTCAGTCAGTATAAAAAAGGTTGTGATTCCAGCACACGGGGCTTTTGTAAAGTTATTTTTCCTTTATGCTGTCTTTAAAGACAAAAAATGCAGGCCCCTTTATGACGCTTCCTTTAGAAAAGCCAGGCTCTAACATTCCTCAACCAAGCGAAGCCACCCCTGCAATGGCACAGTATCTGGCGTTCAGAGAGCAACACAAAGATTGTATTTTGTTTTTTCAAATGGGTGATTTTTTCGAACTTTTTTACGAGCAAGCGCAAGAGGTGTCACAGCTTTTAGGGCTCACCCTCACAAGCCGTGGCAAAGGCGCCGGCAGCCAGATTCCCATGTGTGGCATTCCGGTGCACAGCAGCGAAATGTACGTTGCAAGACTGCTGCGCAAAAACCTTAAAGTTGCTATCTGCAAACAAATTGAAAGCGAGTCATCCTCTAAAAAGGGCAAAACGGTGCTTCAAAGAGAAGTGACCAAAATTTTTACCCCCGGCACCATGGTTGAAGACTTTCTGCTCTCAAGCCCCCTCAATCATTTTTTGATGGTTTTAACGCCCCCTCAAAAAGACACCTGGGGCATAGCGCTTGTCGATGCGGCCACCGGGGATTTTTTTCTAGAATCCGTTCAAAAAACACCTCTCAAGTCTCTTCTTTTAGCCTGGAACCCAAAAGAAATTCTAGCTCCTTTCGAGATACTTGAAACCGCGCCCTTAAAAGAGCTAAGCCGCATTTATCGCGGCCGTCTTTCGTCTTGGCCCAAAACACGCTTTCAGCACCCAAGCACAAACCTTGAATCGCTTTATGGTAACTCGATCGAAACCTTACTGACTTCTTTTTCAAGTATTGAAAAGCAAGCGGCCATGACGGCGATTGACTACATGCAAAACACCCTTGGCCGCGTGTCACTTCTGAAAAACCCCGTCTCTGTTGAAGGCGCACAATGGATGCATCTTGATGCCTTTACAAAACAAAATCTTGAACTTTTTGAAACACAAGATGGCCAAAAGAAAAACAGTGTGCTTTGCGCCATTGATAAAACCTGCACAGCTTTTGGCAAGCGCCTTTTAACAAAAAACCTGGCCGCACCCAGCTGTTGCAAAAAAACGATTGAACGGCGCCTTAATGATGTCGAACTTTTTGTGCAACAGCAGTCACGTTGCAACACAGCCCGCACACACCTTAAAACACATCCAGATATCGAGCGCGCTTTGATGCGTCTTGCGTTAGGTGGTGAGGGGCCCAAAGACATGGGCCTTATCCGCGATGGTTTGCAATGTTGGCCTTTTTTAGCCAAAACGATTCCACCTGGTTTAAGTGATGCAAAGGCCGTAGAAACTTTATGTGCAGTTGAAGCTCTTTCGCAAATGCTTCGGGCGCAACTGGAAGAAAACTTGCCCAAAACTTTCACACCAGGTTGTGTACTTAAAAAGGGCGTCTTTGAAGAGCTTGATGCCTTGCGCAATACACACACACGTGTTTGCGAAGAGATCAGCACACTTGAAAAAAACTATCAAGAAGAACTTAAACTGCCTGCATTGCGTATCAAATCTAACAACATGATTGGGTTTTACATCGATATACCCACTAAAAATCAGCAAACTTTACCAGCTGACTTTTACCTTAAACAGGGCCTTGCAAAAAACACGCGTTACGGCACGCCGCACCTTGAAACCCTGCAAGAAAAGACCTTCTCGGCCGAGGAAAAGGCCGCTACATTAGAAAAAGAGCTTTTTGGTCAACTGATACAAACTGTTTTGCAACATCGAAAAGCGCTTATCAAAGGCATTGAAACCATTGCCTATCTTGATGCTAGCTGTGCTTTGGCAACGCTGGCACACGCAAGAAACTATGTGCGGCCACGCATCACACACGACCAAACCTTTGTCGTAAAAGGAGGCCGACACCCCGTTGTCGAGCAAACCTCGTTTAAGCATTTCATCAAAAATGACTGCACACTTGACGATCAAACATCTTTTATCTTGATGACGGCCCCCAACATGGCGGGCAAAAGCACCTACCTCAGACAAAATGCTCTGATTGTCTTGCTTGCACACATGGGGTCTTTTGTGCCTGCAGAAAGCGCGACCATAGGCCTTGTGGATCGACTTTTTAGTCGCGTGGGGGCAAGCGACGATATCACGCGCGGACACTCTACATTTATGGTTGAAATGATCGAGGTCGCATGCATCTTAAAACAAGCCACCGCTAAAAGCTTTGTGATCCTTGATGAGGTCGGTCGCGGCACAAGCACACAAGATGGGCTGGCCATTGCAAGCGCTTGCGTTGAACACCTGATTCAAAACGTTCAGTGTCGCACTTTTTTCGCAACGCACTATGCCGAGCTAACAGCGCTAAAAGAAGAGCTTCAGTCCATTGCGTGCTGTACGCTGGATGTGAAGCAGTGGAACAACGAAATTCTCTTTACCCACCGCATTAAAGAGGGCATTGCTTTCGAATCTTACGGTCTTGAGGTGGCACGTCTTGCCGGCGTGCCCAAAGAGGTTTTAGACAAAGCCCACAAGCGCAAGCTAATGGTTCAAGAAAAGCATCTTGAACAGTCAAAATGGCAACAAGAGGCTGTGATGTTTTTGCAAAACCTTAAAGCCTCTAACCTTGATCAGCTGACCCCTGAAAAGGCGTTGGACCAATTAAAAGTATTGCAAAAAATACTTTAAGCCCACGGCACCTTTTAAGGCATCACCTAAAAACAGTGGCTTTCACCCGCAAACACCGTATAATGAACGTGATATTTTTTTTTGTCAGACCTTATGAGTTTTTTTAAAAACGTCACAAAGATCAGCACATGGACTGTTGGCAGCCGCATTGGCGGCTTTTTACGTGAAATGCTAACGGCACACTTTTTGGGCGTGGGCGCCATTGTGGATGCACTGGTTTTGGCTCTTAAAATTCCTTCGCTCATCAGGCGTTTTACCGCGGAAGGAACAATCAACTCGTGCTTTATTCCGCTTTTCACATCGGTTTACGAGAAAAAAGGCCTTAAACAAGCCAAGCTTTTTGCAGCCTCTGTTTTATCCATCAGTGTTTGCATCTTGCTAACGCTTTCTGTGCTTTTTGCTTTGTTTACAAAGCCCATTTTACTCTTCCTTTTTCCGGCTTTGCTTAAAACACCCGACAGAATGCTTTACGCCATTTACTTCTCGCGCATTATGTTTCCCTTTGTTTTGTTTATTTCTATCACAGCTGTTTACGGCGGTGTTCTTAATGCCATTGGTCGTTTCACAGCTTTTGCGGCTTCTCCTTTCTTTGGCAATCTGTTCATTATTGGTGTTGTGCTTGTCTTTTTAGACCTTAAAGATCCCACGAAGATCGATATTTTTTCACGGGGCATTGTATTTGCCTGGGCCATTTTGTTTTCAGGTGTTGTCCAGCTACTTGTCGTCTTAACCGATGCTTTAAGAAACGATTTATTCTTGCCTCTTTTGGTGCCGCAAAAGACGCCTGAAATCAAAAGCTTTTTTAAGCGTTTAGGGCCCTCTGTCATGAGCTCGGGCATTGCGCAAATCAATATTTTTGTAGGGCTTTTTATTGCCTCTTGGCTGCCCACAGGAAGCATCAGCTATCTTAACTATGCTGATCGCCTTGTGCAGTTGCCACTTAGTGTTGTTGGCACAGCCATGGGCGTTGCGTTGCTGCCCCTTTTAACCAAAAACCTGTGCCAAAACAAAATCCAAGAAGCCAATAGTTATCAAGAGACAGCACTGGCTTTCTCTTTTTTGTTCTCAAGCTTTGTTTTTCTTGCTTTTGTTATTCTTTCTGACTTTGTGGTGGCCCTTGTTTTTAAACACGGTGCCTTTAAATCACACGACGCCCTTGCAACGGCTAAAGCACTGGCAGCTTATGCCTGGGGACTTCCGGCCTACATTATGATCAAAATTTTATCCGCGCGTTTTTTTGCAAAAGGGCAGGTCAAGCTTCCACTGATTGCAAGCGCTGTCAGTCTTTTTGTAGACATGGCTTTAAGTATTCTGCTGGCCCGCGTCATGGGGCATGTTGGTATCGCGATCGCCACCAGCGTTGCCGCTTGGGTTAATGTGCTGGGACTTTCTTTATTGCTGCACAAACACAAAGAATGGACCTGGCCGCGCCACTTGCTGTTTTTTGTTTTTAAAGTGACGCTGCTTTCTTTTTCTTTAATCGTAGCCCTTGGCCACTTTATGCAAGGCCACTTTTCTTACGTGACCACAAAAATAGACGCTGTCTTCTATACCGGAACTTTAGGGCTTTTCTTGCTGATGCTTTTTGGTGTCGGCTTACGCGTTGCCTGTTGGGCCGAAATTCAAAAAATCATTTCCCTTATCAAAAAAAAACAAAACATATAAGCGATCGTTTATGAAGACCCTTCAAAGGATTAATCAAAAAACCCTTGAGCTTGCAGACCATCCACAAACACTGCTTGTTTTTGGGTTTCTGTCTTTCCTGTCTGGCTCCCTTGTACCTTTGCCCGTTGATCCTTTATTTCTTGTGCTGGCGATACGGCGCCTTAAGAACCTTCCTTTACTTATTTTAGTGGGTACGCTGGGTGTCACACTGGGTGGCATTTGCATGTATTTTATTGGCTACGGCCTTTATTGCACGTTGGGCGCCTGGGTTGTGAAAACATATAACTGGCAACAGCAGTTTGACTTTCTGAGTCATCAGTTGACCGTTTATGGCGGCTGGATCATTGTGTTAAAAGCCTTTACACCCATTCCCTATAAACTGCTTGCGCTTGCCGCAGGCATGGGGCATCTCAATCTTTATGTCTTTATTATTGCATCCCTTGTGGGACGCGCGCTCCGCTTTTCGATCGAAGGCATTGTCTTGCGCTTTTGTGGTCCTACCATACAAGACTTTCTACAGCGCCATCTTTCACTGGGCCTTGGCATTCTTTTTATTGGTTTTATGGTTTTAACTCTTTTGGTTGTTTTTTTCCTTAAGCTATAAGGGAGTCAAAACAATCTTATGGGCGTAACAAATGTATCATTTTTTTTCCGCTTACAAGATCAACCCAAGGCACATAGGGCTTTTCGTCGGTTTATTCGGTATTTCTGGGTTTTTAGCCGCCGTTTTGTGGCAAATGTTGGGCGCCACACCTTGCTTTTTATGCCTTGTAGAGCGCTATCTTTTTCTTGCAGGAGGTCTTGTAGCCCTTGCGACCTTTAGATGTTCTGCACTTTGTGCACAGCGTCTTTTAGCCTGCAGCGGCACGTTATGGGCCTGCCTCTCTTTTACAACTTTTTATCACATGGGCATCCAGTTTCGCTGGCTTAGGGCGCCTTCTGTGTGCCAGGCCTCTTCTCTTCCACTTGAAGACAGTGTTGAAGCGCTAGAGGCTTTTTTAAGCAGCAAAACCCAAGTATCTTGCACGGCAATAGAGTTTACTTTTTTGGGGCTGCCACCCACCTTTTATCTGCTGGGTGTTGCATCTTGTTTTACGCTTTTTTGTTTTTGGGGCTTTACCCAAAAAACGCAACATTCTTCGTCATAAGGCTTCTTTGAGATGTCATCACCCTTTTTACCAGCAGCAGCTTTTCCACATGAGGAAGCAAAACCACTCGATAGCTTGCTACGCGTTGACCTGGCAGGTGAAGAAAGCGCTGTTACCCTGTACAAAGGACAAATCAAAAACACACAAGACCCCGCAACGCAAGAACTGCTTAAAGAGATGCTTGACGAGGAAGCCCGGCACGTTGAGATTTTAAAAAAGTGGGTCATACAAAAAAATACACGCCCTTCTTTTTTAACTGGTTTTTGGCGGTTTTTTGGCTACACATGGGGAGCGATTGCTGCCAAGCTGGGCACGCCTTACGCCATGGCACAAACCGAGGCTGTTGAAACAGTGATCGAAAGGCACTACCAAGAACAAATTGATTTTCTGCAAGAAAAAATGCCTACGCAAAAAAAGCTGATTCGCTGCCTTGAACAGCTACGAGATGACGAGGCCGCACACAAAGAAGAGGGAGCAGAGCATCATCATCAAAGCCTTGGCATTGATGGCTGGCGCTTTTTAACGCTTGAGGGTACTCGTCTTGCGATCGCTATCGCAAAGCGCATCTAACAAAGGATCAATACCAACGCCCATAGCGTGACGCACAACGCGCTTTTTAAAAAAAGGCAACAGCTTGGCACTACATGGCCAGAAGAGATGCGACAGTTTAGTGGTCATGCCCACACCGAACACATGTGTTGCAAGCGCCATAGACCATTGATCAGGCAGACGAGCGGATGCATACGTTTTTAAAGCCGTTGTGCTGCCTATATCAAGGCCCAAAGCTTTAAGGTGTGCAAGGTGGTGCCCCAGTGAAAACACATCCCGTATCCCAAGATTAAGACCCTGTCCTGCTACAGGATGCAGCGCATGCGCTGCATCTCCCACAAGCACCCACCTTGTGCCGTAACATTTTTTTGGCATCGTTAGCGCAAGAGGGTAAGTGCCGACCTCTGATGCAAGCTCAAGGTCTCCCAACCCCCATCCAAAATGATGAATCAGCGCATTTAAAAGCGCCAAGGGGTGTGCTAAAAACTTTTCTGCAACAACTTTGTCCAAGCTCCACACCACAGCGCTGTGATTTGTTGCTAAAGGTAAAAAAGCAAGCGGGCCTTTGGATGTAAAGTGCTCAAAAGCACAAAAATGATGGGGCTTTGTATGCTTGACGGTGAAAACCACCGCAGTTTGCGAATAGGCATAACGCAATGTTGGCACGCCCACTTTTTGGCGCGTAAAAGAGCGCGCACCATCTGCGCCCACCAAAAGCTTGGCACCAAAAGAAAGGCCATCTTCTAAAAGCACTTTGGTGCCCAAAGCACAAGGCACATGGCTTTTAAATCTTCCTTTATGGTAATGCACATCTGTTTTCTTGCTTAAAACATGCTGTGACAAGGCTTTAAAAAGGCTGCCTTCTTGCACCATAAAGCCCAACGCTTCGGCCCCAACGTTTTCGGGCTCAAAAAGAAAGTGCTGCGCCCCGCCTTCTTTGGTCACATAAATTTTTTTAACAGGCGTTGCACCCTTTTGCACCTGGTCCCAAAGCCCTTCAGCCTTCAAGGCCGCAACACTTGCAAAAGACAGCGCAAAACTGCGCCCTTTTTGAGAGGCGGTTTTTAAAGGCGCGCTATCCACAACGGCAACCGAAAGACCGCTTTGTCTTAAAAAAAGACTGAGCAAAAGGCCAACAGGGCCGCCGCCCACAATAACCAGATCAAAAGAAGAGATCGATGTTTTTTGCAAGAACAGTTTTATCTTTCTTTTTTTAAAACTTGAATGGTACCATTACTTTCAAAATCTTAGCAAAAGCCTATTTTCTACTGACATCGTGCTGCATCCCTCTCAAAAACCTTCCTTTTCTTCTGTATCAGAAAACGTTCAAGCAGAGCTTCAGCAACTTGAACAAACACTTACAACAATGCTTCAAGATATGCCATCCCCCATCAAAGAAGTCAGTCAGCACCTTGTTCACAGCGGGGGCAAGCGCATTCGCCCCACTTTGCTTTTTTTATGCACCAAGCTTTTGGGGCCTGTCACTCCAAAGCACCTTGACGCCGCCGCCTGCATAGAGCTGATTCACAATGCCACGCTTTTACACGATGACGTGATTGACAGCAGTGATGTCAGACGAGGCAAGCCCACCGCTCACACGGTTTGGAGCCAACACCACAGCATTCTCTCGGGAGACTTTCTTTTGTGCAAAGCCCTTGAAACACTGTCACACATTGAAGATTGGCCAACCTTGCGCCTTATTCATGCGTCAGCTTGCGATGTAATCATTGGCCAAACAAAAGAGCTGATGGAAACAAACCTACCCATTGGCGCCCAAAAAGAACACTACCTTGATGTGATTCGCCTTAAAACTGCCTCTCTTTTTGAAACATCAGCCACGCTGCCTTGCCTTTTGTCGTCCGCAGAAAACCTGAAAGACGCCTTTAAAACGTTTGGCTATCATGTGGGCATGTGCTTTCAACTTGTGGATGATTTTTTAGACTACCAAGGCACGCAAGAGCGCACCGGCAAAGCACCAGGACAAGACTTTCGCGAGGGAAAGGTGACGCTTCCACTGATCTTGGCTTATCAAGAAAGCACACCACAAGAACAAATGTTTTTAGAGAACATCTTCAGCGCCCCCAAAAAGCAAGAAAAAGATTTTGAGGATGTTTTAGCGCTTTTAGAAAAAAAGAAGGCTTTTCAAAAAACAAGGGAAACCATCAACGCACACATCACAGGCGCTGAAAAAACGCTGTCAAGCCTGCCAAATCTTCCGTTAAAAGACAAAATACTTGAGGTTATTTTTGCAATTCAGGGGCAGCTTTCTTAAAAAGCGCCAAAAGCTCGCCTGACTCATACATGTTTTTGACGATATCACAGCCGCCAATAAATTGGCCGTTCACATAAAGCTGCGGTATGGTGGGCCAGTTACTAAAAGTCTTGATGGCCTGGCGCAGGGTGTTGTCCTCTAAAACATTACGTGCCTCAAAAGAAACGCCCAGCTTTTGCAACACAGCACACACAAAAGATGAAAAACCACACTGTGGAAAATCAGGGGATCCCTTCATATAAAGCAACACTGCGTGCGTTTTAACATCGTTTTCGATCGCCTTTAAAGTTTCTTCCATGATCTTTTTGCTATTTGAGGGATTTCTTTTACTGTAGCACGCAATACCTCTGGATTCAAAGCATATAGAGGCGATCTGTCATTATAAAAGGAAGGCAATCTTCAGTGTGGTGCCCAAAGAGTTCGCAAGCTTCATGCTGCCCGATGACAACGGCATGGGCTGCCCTTGAAGAGAAAGCTGCTTTTCTTTGGCGTGACCCACAAACATAATTTCAAAACCCAAGATAACCTGTGGTGCAACTTTTGTATCAAGGCCGATACCGTACGAGAAGGCCCCCAGAAGCAAAGGGTCAAAAGAAAGATTTGTCCCGGTTGTGGTGCTGGCTTGCAGGCGCATTCTCTCGGCAACGTAACCGGCTTTGAGGTAAGGCAAAACACCACCAAAGTTTTTACCTAAAAGCAAAAATCCCCCAAAGCCGTTTTTGTGAGAAAGATCGACCTTAAGTGTTTGCCCGCCCAAACCTGCCGATCCTTCAAAGCTAGACCAACTTTGCTGATAATAACCTTCGATGCCTATAAAAAAACCAGAAACCTCGTAACCATAGGCAAGCGACCCTTTTAAAGAAAACCCCTGAGGCTGCGCATTAAAGGCGCATTGCGTGCCTGTTGTGTTTAAACTCACCGTTACCTCGGGTGATGCGCGCAAGGCACCCAACCCCATCTTAAAACCTTGAAAATTCTGTGGTTTTGAAAACTCACGTGCCATAAGGGGCTCAGCAAGCAGTGCTGTCAAAAAACAAAGCGATAAAAGTGTTCTATGAAACATCTTGATCTTTTAAAAGCCGGTCCTTACCCAAAACACTTGTGCTTAAGCAAGAAAGACACCAGGTCTGCAAAAACCAAGAAAACATTTAGAAACAAACATTAGACCAAAGCCTTAAAATTCCTTATAAGAGAGTAAGGCTATTGCGAGAGATCTTTTATGACGTCTTCAATTTCTAAAGGTTGGTTTATTTGGGGTATTGGGACTTTTTTCTACCTTTACCAGTTTATTTTAAGGGCGTCCCCTAATGTTATGGCAGACCAGCTCATGGCCTCTTTTGCCATACAGGCTTCGTCTCTTGGTATTTTTGCGTCGTGCTATTACGCAGCCTACACAACGCTTCAAATTCCTCTTGGTATTTTGCTCGACAAATGGGGGCCGCAAGCCATCATTAGGTTTGCCATTACAATGTGTTTGGTAGGAGTCCTGCTGTTTTTGTTTGCAGATATTTTTTGGCTTGCCTGCCTTGCACGCGTTCTCATTGGCCTTGGTGCCTCGGGCGCCTTTTTGAGCACAGTCTCTTTAGCCAGACACTGGCTGCCAGTTTCTAAAGTAGCTTTTGCCGTTGGCACAACCATTACATTTGGAAAATTTGGTGGCTTGTTCGCCAACCTGCCCCTTGCGCTGATGGTCGAAAATCAGGGCTGGCGAAAAGCCTTCTTTTTCTTGCTGCTTTTAGGGGGCGTTCTCTTTTTGCTGATATGGCTTTTTGTTAAAAACAAACGCGAGCCACACGACACCACCTCGGAAAAACAAACAAAACATAATATTCTGCGCATCTTAAGAAACCCACACATTTGGTATATAGGTCTTTACGGCTGCTTAACTTACGTGCCACTTTCTGTTTTTACAGACACCTGGGGCGTTTCTTTTTTAATGAAAAGGCACGACACCACTAAAGAGTTTGCCTCGATTGGCATTAGCTTGCTTTTTATCGGAACGGGCATTGGCGCTCCTTTGATTGCGCTGCTTTCTGACCGCCTGCATCAAAGAAAGTCGTTGATGACGCTTTCGGCAATCGGATCGGCTTTGGTGTGCACACTGCTTGTTTTTGGCACCTATGAGCCCATCTGGATATCTTTTGTGCTCACTTTTTTGGTGGGCCTTTTTATGACAGGCCAAACACTGGTTTTCACTGTGGGTGCTGAAAGCATGCCGTCTTATATGAGCGGCCTTGTAACAGGTTTCGTCAACACCCTTGTGATGACCGGCGGTATTTTCTTTCAGCCCCTTGTGGGTTTTATACTCGACGCCCTTTGGGATGGGCAAGTGCAAGACAACGTGCCGCTTTACACCTTAGAAAACTATCAGCTGGCGCTTCTTTTATTGCCTCTTTGCATGGGGGCTGCCTTGTTCACTCTGTTGTTCATACCAGAAACACATCCCAAACATCAAAGGGAGCATGTTATTTTTGGCGAAACTTAATGATGCCGCGCTCAAGGTTGTAGGGGGCCAACTCAACAGTCACTCGGTCGCCTGCAACAATGTGAATGTTGTGTTTGCGTATTTTGCCCGAGATATGCGCCAAAATGACACGATCGGTATCATCTAGCTTGACTCTAAATTGAGCGCCTCTTAGGCATTCTTCCACAACGCCTGTGCACTCAATATTTTCTTCTTTTGCCATCGTTTTTTTGCTCCAACACGTTACAATAGAAGCATGTTAACAAACTTTTTCTTTTACATGAACCAGGTTTTCTCTCAACAACAAATCGCCTTATGAAGTTTCTTGACCAAGTAAAAATTTTTCTTAAAAGCGGCGATGGCGGCGATGGCTGTGTGGGCTTTAGACGCGAGAAGTGTGTTCCCTTTGGTGGGCCTGATGGAGGCAAC
>JBAJNL010000001.1:0-78892 GCA_036881885.1 Holosporaceae bacterium | reverse complement strand
TTGATTGTTGGCCGTTAGCAATGTATCGCCATAAAAAAGACTGTTGGCCCCTGCAAAAAAGCAAAGCGCTTGCAAGATATCTGACATATGCTCGCGCCCGGCCGAAAGCCTAACATACGAAGTAGGCATCAAAATTCTGGCCAGCGCGATGGTGCGCACAAAATCAAAAGGATCGGGATCGGGCACACTTTCAAGCGGCGTTCCCGGACTTTTAATCAGCTTGTTAATAGGAACCGATTCGGGCGGCTGCTCAAGATTGGCCAAAAAAACAAGCATTTGAATGCGGTCATCGTTGGTCTCGCCCATGCCCACAATGCCACCGCAACAAACGTTGATATCTGCATCACGCACGCGCTGCAACGTTTGAACGCGATCATCAAAACAACGCGTTGTGATGATGGTTTCATAAAACGCCTTGGACGAGTCGATATTGTGATTGTAAAAATCAAGCCCGGCCTCTTTTAGCCTTTCGGCCTGGCCCTCTTTAAGCAGTCCCAACGTGGCGCAAGTTTCAAGACCAAGAGCCTTGACTTCTCTTACCATGTCACACACACGCTCAAGATCGGGTGCGTTGGGCCCACGCCACGCCGCCCCCATGCAAAACCGCGTGCTGCCAGCTTGCTTGGCACGCCTTGCGGCCTCAACCACCTCTTCAGTCGTGATCAGTGGATGCTTTGCGACCTCTGTTTGATAGTGCGCTGACTGCGGACAGTACGAGCAATTTTCAGGACAAGCGCCCGTTTTAATGCTAAGCAGCGTGCTGACTTGCACCTTGGACGCATCAAAATGATCGGCATGCACGGCATGTGCCTTATGCAAAAGGTTTAGGAACGGTTGGTCAAAGGCCTGTTTTGCCTCTTGAAAAGTCCATTTTTTTTTCACAAAGTGAGCCTATCGTCTTTGAATACTTGTTTTAGCTATATGTTTTGTCGTTTTTATAATGCATACCTTAAAACACAAGAAAAAAACAACCTTTATCGCACGTTAAAAACGCAATCAGACAATCATACTGTTTATGTTGATTTTTCAAGCAACAGCTATCTTGGACTGCATCGCCACCCCAAAGTTGTAAAATCAGCTTTAGAGGCCGCCGAACATTTTGGATGCGGCGCCACTGGTGCCCGGCTGCTATCAGGCCACTTTGATTTGCTGCAGGCGTTTGAGGCACGCCTTGCCAGAGATAAAAAAACCGAAGCAGCGCTTTTATTTTCCTCGGGCTTTACGGCTAATACATCGGCGCTGTCGTGCCTTTTGGATCAAAGCGTTTTAACAAAAGAGCCCCTGGTTTTTTTTGATAAACTAAATCACGCCAGCCTTTACCAAGCTGTGTTTTTAAGCAAAGCACGCTTGATACGCTATCGCCACAACGACATGCAGCATTTGTCGGACCTGCTGCAAAAAAACGCTCACCTTTCAAACCCTCAATTTATCGTGACCGAAACCCTTTTTGGCATGGATGGCGACACCGCGGCACTTGAAGACATCGCGGGCCTTGCAAGGCAGCACGGCGCTTTTTTGTATCTGGACGAAGCCCACGCCACCGGCATGCTGGGAGAAAATGGATACGGCCTTTCTACCACCCTAGATTTAAGCGACACCCCTTGCGCCATCATGGGCACTTTTAGCAAAGCTCTTGGCACAAGCGGTGCGTTTGTGGCGTGCAGCCGCGATGTGCAAACATACTTAGTGAATCGCTGTGCGGGGTTTGTGTATGCGACAGCCCCCTCGCCCTTAACCGTTGGCGCTGCCTTTGGCGCCTGGAAACAACTGCAACATTTGGCAAGCGAGCGCGCTGCGTTATTAGAAAAAGGCGCGCACCTAAGGCACACGCTGCGCAACGAAGGATTTGACACAGGCCTTTCAACCACATGGATTGTGCCTTTGATTATGCAGGCCGCAGACAAGGCGCAGCAGCTGTACCGCTATCTTTTGCACAACAGCTTTTTAACGGCATGCATCAGACCACCCACGGTGCCACCCAACACGGCGCGCCTGCGGCTGTCGCTGAACACATCCCACACAACAGAACAGCTGGCAGCTTTGTCCTTGGCGCTTTTAGATTGGGCCCACAAAGCACAAAGGCTAAGAAAACGAGGATGAAAAACTTGGTTTATCTTTTCTCGCATGGCTTTGGTCTTACACCAGATTTTTGGAAACCGCTGTTAGCATATTTTCAAAAAGAGGAAGTTTTTTGTATCGATTGGTCATCTATTGAGGAGCCAAAAAAGCTGAGTCGTCTGCTGAAAGGCCGTTTTATGTCAAAAATACACTTTATTGGCATTGGCCATTCCCTTGGTTTTTCAAAGCTTTTACACAGCAACGTGCCCTTTAAGGCACTGGTTGGGCTGAACGCCTTTACACATTTTTTGGGCTTAGGTGAAGCGCTTTGTCAAAGGCGCACACAAGAGCACACGCACTTTGAAACCAGTTTTCGCCGCAACGCCGCCCAAACACTGGCTGCGTTTTATCAAAGAGGTGGCTTACCTGCACAAGAAATCACTGTGCCTCACAACACACTTTTGGCTGACCTGGATTTGTTGCGTCAAAAAGCAAGGGTAAAGGCGCCCTGTTTGATTATCAATGGCACCAAAGACCCCATCGTGCCACCTGCCCTTACAAAGGATAACTTTCACCATCAAGCACACATCACCCTGCACATGATGAACAGCGGCCAGCACGCTCTTGGTTTTTTAGAGGCGCCTAAGGTTGCGCAACAGATAAAAGCTTTTTTTGCATGTCTTTAAAAGCAAAAATGACCCGCGCCTTTGACCATGCCAGCCACTCATATGATGCACACGCCACCGTGCAAAAACAGTGCGCAAGGCACATCGCCAAACTAACACAGCAAACCTGGCAAGGGCCCTTAAAAGGCCATAAAGGCCCCACCGTTTTAGACGTGGGCACCGGCACAGGCTTTGTGCCGCAACTGTTAAGGCCACATTTTCCCAAAGCGCTTTTTATTTTAAATGACATTGCGGCGAACATGCTACAAACCGCACACACAAATTTGGCCGCCCATAACCGCTTACAGTGCCTTTTAGGCGATATCGAAACCTGCAATCTGCCACCTGTTGATATTGTAACGGCCAGTTTAAGTTTGCAGTGGGTGCAAAATCTGGAACATACCCTTTTCAGGCTTTCTAAAACAGCGAGGTTGACCGTTTTTGCAACGCTTTTAGAGGGAACATTTCACAGCTGGCACACAACCTTAAGGGCGCATCACCTTGGGGCATCAATCAAAGCCTACCCTGCCCTTAAAGACGTGCAGCAGATGATCGCGCAGTGTCAGCCAACCTTTTGCACGCAAGAAGTAAAGCGCTTTTTGCTGCCATTTTCAAACCCCAACGAAGCGGTGCGGCATCTTAAAAAAACGGGCACCCAAACAGCCGCGCAGTCAGCCTTCTTACCAAAACTGCTGCATTTTTTAAAAACCAACAAAACCCCTGTCACGTTAGAGTACAACGTGCTTTTTGCCGCCATCGCCTAAAGGATCAAGATGCCCATTTTTATCACAGGAATCGACACCAACATTGGCAAAACGCTTGTCAGCGCTTGGATCTGCCTTAAAGCAGGCTTTTCATATTTTAAACCCATACAAGCCGGAACATTGCCCGAAACAGACACAGAGGCCGTTAAACGTTTATCTGGCGCGTGCACGTATCCTGAAAGTTTTGTGTTAAAGTTGCCGGCTTCTCCGCACCTGGCCGCCGCGGCTGAAAACAAACGCATTGATTGTGAATCAATCAAGCTGCCACAAAAAGACCGTCTTGTGGTTGAAGGTGCGGGCGGCGCTTTGGTGCCACTCAACGAAACGCAGCTGATGGCTGATGTGATGCAAAACTTTCAACTGCCCACGCTTGTGGTCACTCACAGCAAGCTGGGCACTTTTAACAAAACCCTTTTAACCCTTGAGGCCTTAAGGCGCAGGGATATTGGTGTGCTGGGCCTCGTTGTCTCAGGCCCCTTTGATCCACAGACCCTAGAGACATTCGAACATTATGGCCGCGTGCCTGTTTTAGGGCACTTGCCACTTTTGCGCACGCTTGACCGCAAGGCCCTTGAGGCCGTTCCCCTTTCACCCAAACTTAAAAAGGCTCTTTATGACACACCCAAAAGAAACATCTTGCAAGCTTGAAGCCTTAGATCAATCCTTGATCTGGCACCCCTTTACCCAAGAACAAACGGCCAATCGGCCTCTTTTGATGGCACGCGGCGATGGGGCCTATCTTTATGATGCCAACGATCATCCTTATCTTGATTTGATTTCAAGCTGGTGGGTTAATCTGCACGGCCACGGGCACCCTGCCATTGCTCAGGCGATTTTTGATCAAGCACGCCGCTTAGAGCACGTTATTTTTGCCGGCTGCACTCATGAAAACGCCATCTTATTGTGCCAAGCCTTAAAGCTGCATGTGCCATCTTGTTTGTCGCGGTTCTTTTTTTCAGACAATGGCTCAACGGCGGTTGAGGTAGCCCTTAAAATGGCGCACCAATACTGGCACAACAAAGGCCACACCAAGCGACGGCTGGTTTTAAGCCTTGATGGTGCCTATCACGGCGACACCTTTGGTGCCATGGCTGCCGGCAAAAAAAGTGGCTTTTTCGACCCCTTTTTGTCGCTTTTCTTTGAAACGCTTTCCATCCCTTATCCCGACACATCAAGGAACGATACAACGCTTGACGCACGCGAAGACGCCGCACTTTTGTTTTTGCAACGAACGCTGGATGAACGGGGGAGCGAGATTGCCTCGTTGATTTTAGAACCCTTGGTGCAAGGGGCAAGCGGCATGCGTTGCGCGCGCGCGTCTTTTATCGACAAAGTGATTGAAAAAGTGCGTGCTTACGATATTTTGGTGATTTTTGACGAGGTCATGACGGGCTTTTATCGCACCGGCACCTTTTTGGCCAGCGACCAAATCACGCATAAGCCCGACTTTTTGTGCCTGTCTAAAGGCATTACCGGCGGTTTTTTGCCCCTTGCGGTGACCTTAACCACCGATGCCATTTATCAAGCCTTTTTAGATCACAGCTTTAACAAAGCGTTTGCCCATGGTCATTCGTACACAGCCAATCCTTTGGCATGCGCGGCCGCGCGCGCCTCTTTGGATCTTTTGATGCAACCCAAAACACAAAGCGCCATTAAGGCCATTTGCGCCGCCCAAGAAAAAGGCATGACGTTCTTAGAAAATGAAGTGCCGATGCTGTTGCGAAAGCCCCGCACCCGTGGCACCATCGCCGCGTTTGATCTTGCAAACATGGCCTCTTTTAAAGAGCAGTTGAAAACAGCTTTCTTAAAACAAGGCCTGCTTTTAAGGCCGCTACATAACACGCTTTATCTGATTCCGCCCTATGTGGTCACCACAGCAGAACTTGAAAGCGCCTATCACACCATTGCAGATGTTCTAAAACAAGTGGTTTTAAAAAAGTCAGCCTAGAAGGCTTGCTTGGCCCCCTCTTTGAGCCTTTTCTGTTTTTTGTTACGCTGGGGTGTCTTTTTGTCTTACTGAGAAGGGCTGTCTTTTGAAACACAAAACTGCGACACACGCTTTGAAACGCATGCTTTTATCTTTGATCTGTTTTGGCCTGCTGCTTTGGCAACCCCTTTTTTGCGCAGACGCCAGCGAGGCCTCATCTTTAACAGAAAAGCGCGTGCATCAGCAAAAGCAAGCACCCTATCAACGCATTGCAGGCGGCGTGCCGCAATCACGCGCGGTGCTAAAAGACGTGACATTGATTGTCAGCTCGTGCGATAGGTACAGCAGCTTATGGCCCAGCTTTTTTGCGTGTCTTTTTCGCTATTGGCCTTCGCTGCAAACCTATAACAAGCATGTGCCCATTCTTTTGATTGCCGGCGAAAAAGACTTTGAGCATCCAAGAGTCACGGTTTTTAAAACGGGTGATGACCTGGGGTGGGCGGCCAACTTAAAGCAAGCGCTGACCTTGGTCAAAACGCCTTATGTTTTGTATCTGCAAGATGATTATCTTTTGTGTCACTTTGTGGATGATGCGCCTTTGGCGCGCATTATCGATGTGATGAACACACATCACAAGGCAGTCTATTGCCAGCTTGCCGCCGATGCTGTGTGGTTTAAAGAAGGAACGCCCTCGGTGCAAAAAGCTGCGTTTGCCCCCTGGCTTTTACAAAAGAACATTCATGCCCGTTATCGCACATCCCTTCAGGCTGCCTTTTGGCGCACCGATGTGTTGCAGAACCTGGTTTTAGAGCGCGAAGGCCCGTGGCGTTTTGAAAAAACCGGCAGCAAACGCGCCTCGGCTTTAGAGCATGAGAAAGGCGCCCTTTTTCTGATCGTGAAAGACAAAAGCCCCCTTGTTTACTTGAACGCTGTGTGGAAGGGAGGCATTGGCGCCTCGGTTTTATGCTGGATGAAAAAAGAGGGGGTGCCGCTGCCGCCGCAAGGCACATTTGATGTACGCTATGACCCTTATGTACGCCAACGTGAAGAACCCGAATCTTACACTATTTTAAAGGCATCGGGTTGCTGCACCCCAGAAAACTGCAAGGGTGAAGAAAGATACGGAAAAAAGCATTCTCGCTTTTTTAAGTCGGTCTTTCAAAAACTTTTTGCGGCCTCATAACGTTTTGATGCCGCGATAAAGCGATGCTTTGATGCGAAAGGCTCTTGACAGTGAAAGCGTTTCAGGCGATTTTGAAAGAGTCTTAAATAGCTGCTTTGCCACAACGCGAAGAGGCTGCTCTAAGATGTCCCTTTTAAAGGGGGGTGTAGCTCAGTTGGTTAGAGTGTCGGCTTGTCACGCCGAAGGTCGCGGGTTCGAGTCCCGTCATCCCCGCCACGTTACCTTGTGCAAGAAAATTACATTACCTGCGCACCCCGAAATAAACTTTTGATCGTGGGTCACCACCACAATTGTGACACCTTGCCCTGCCACAACAAAATCGTTGCTCTGTTGCACATAATTTTGGCAATCACTGTCTATCAAGCCTTGTGTTAGATAATGTACTTTTCGGCATAGTGCGCATTTTTTTTCGCTGTACGACCTTTGGCGTGCGCGCGGCGCGTTTTGTGGGGTACGTTTTTTCCACCCGCTGCCTCAGAGGATTTTTCAGAACGCTTTTGTGTGTGATCGCCCGCAATCAGACCACCCACTGGGTCATTGAGCGCCGTCTGGGACGGGGAAGAGGTGTTTGAGTCTTGCGCTTTGGCTGCCTTTTCTTTGTCATAAGACACCACAAGGCTAATACGCCTGTTTGTTGACGCCTGCGGGTTTTGCGGATTGTAAAGGTCTGTTGCGGCACGGCCTGTGACGGCTTTAATTTTAAGATCAGGTGCAACACTTTGCAAATAGCGCCTTGTGGCATTGGCCCTGTCAGATGACAGCTCCCAGTTTGTATAGTGGGTGCTGTGATAGCGCAAATCATCCGTATGCCCGATGATTGTCACATCTTTATGCAAAGGTTTAATTTTTTTCGCCACGTAAGACATAATTTTTTTCGCATGCTCTAAAAGGTGCGCACTGCCCACTTTGAACATGGGATGGTTATAGGTATCTAGCAAGTCAATGCGGAGTTCTTCTTTGGTGGCGGTGACCTCTATCATTTTGGGCGCCCCCTGGCCTTGCGCCAGCAATTCATCAATGGATAAGGGCGGTGTGCCCTCTTGCACCACTTTTTGCGCTTTGTCTTCAATATCTTGAATAATCTGACGCAGCACGGGGCTAACAGCCCCTTTGCCTGCGGCTTTGCCTTCGGATGCTTCATCGGCTTGCTTGCCGTCTGCTTCGGCATAAGGGCCTAAAAGTTCTGAATCGGTTTTCTCGGCGGCGCCCATGGGGGGCGTCATCGAAAATTCGGCCGACATTTGCGTTAAGGGGCCATCTACCGTGATGGTGGTGCCGCCCAAAATACCGCCGATACCCACCTCGGTTTCATCAATGCCCGAGGCGCTAAAAAAGCGCGAGACATCTTTTTGCGTGTCGGTGTTCAAAATGGTTGTAAGCCACATCACCAAAAAAAAGCACATCAACGCTGTCATAAAGTCAGCAAGGGCAATTTTCCAAGCCGAGCTGTGCGCATCATGCGCACCTTTCTTCTTTTTTTTGATAACAATGATGGGCGCGATGTCTTTGTCAGCCATAAAAAATCATGCCGCCCTTTTGTTAAACAGACACTGCATCTATGGCTTGCTCAATTTCATAAAACGACGGCCGGTTTTCGTGATAGATGGTTTTACGTGCAAATTCAACCGAGACCGAAGGCGGATAGCCATGCATGTGCGCTATAATGCCTGACTTCATCGCCTCAAAATATTTAAGATCGGTTGAGCCAATGGCCTTCATGCCGGCAGACATCGGTCCCACAAAGCCATAAGATAAAAGGATACCTGCAAACGTACCCACAAGAGCGGTCGCGATTAAGTTACCAATCACCTCGGGAGGCTGCGAGATCGCGCCCATGGTATGGATAACACCCAACACAGCGGCAACGATGCCAAGAGCTGGCAAGCCATCGGCAATGTTTTGCAACACGGTGGGAATACTCATGGCTTGTTCGTGCATGGTTTCGATTTCTTCGTCCAAAACGGCCTCAACCTCGGTTGGGCTGTCGGTTCCCATGGTCAGCATGCGCAAATAATCACACAAAAAAGTCAAAGCGATTTCATCAGCCACAAAGTGCGGAAAGGCACTAAAGATGCTGCTTTCTTTGGGTGCCTCGACGTGCTTTTCAATTTCAAGAATTCCCTTGCTGCGGATGTTTTTAAACACCGCATACATCACGGTTAAAAGTTCGGTATAAGAAGCCTTTTTATAGCGCGGACCCGAAAAAAGACGCCCTAATGCGCTGGGCAGGCTTTTAATCGACTCAAGCGTTGTGGACAGCAAAAGCGCACCGATGGCACTGCCGATAATAATCAGCAATTCGAAAGGCTGCCACAAGCCACTTAGATGGCCACCCGAGGCCGCATAGCCACCCAAAACACAACCTGAAACAATAAGAATGCTTAAAATCCAAAGCACGCTGCAGAATCCTTACCGATGTCACTGTTCGCCATCAAAAAGCAAGCTTTATGCCAAACAGGCGCTTGAAACACATGTTTTTCAAAGGAATGCAACAGCGCTGCCAAAAGAGATGGGCTAGCGAGACGTCTTGTGAAATGACCGCCTTCTTAAACGCCCACAGTTTCTAAAACACCACTTAAGCGCCATGTCTTCTAAATCAAGCGTCAAAGCCAAGGCTTCTTGCGGTGAATGTGCCTTAAGAGTTTCTTCTTTAAAAAATTTTTGCTGCAATGTCACCAATCGCTTGCAATGCCAATCACAAAATGAAGAGGCGCACCCCCTTTGACAAAGGAAGGTTGCCAAAAAGATGCAGGCCATCAGCCAAAAAACGCGCATTCAGCAGCACCACTCTTTTCATCATTCTCTCTTCTTTAAGTGTAGAAAAACCTCTTTAACTTCTTGTAAATAAGTTGTTTTTTTAATATATAATATAGATAACACTTTTGGTTGTTTGGAATCGATGTCTTTTGGAAACTCGGCAGATGCACCAACAGGCACACCCAAGCTATCACTTTTTTGTGTTCTGATTCTCATTGCATCGATACCGCATTTGGGATCAGATATTTATACGCCCTCTTTGCCTGCCATGGCAGCTGTGTTTAACGTTGGGCTGAATACAACACAGTTGACGCTTTCGCTGTATCTGTCAGCATTGACAGTGTCTCAACTGTTTTGGGGACCTGTGGCGCATCGTTTTGGACAAGGTTTTGCCCTTAAAATTGGCCTTGTCTTATCTCTTATCGGTGCCCTGGCGTGCACGTGGGTTGAAAGCTTCACCGGACTTCTTGTGATACGCCTGCTGCATGGCTTTGCCAATGGCGCCATGATGGCCCTTTGGCGCTCTATGTTAAGCGGTCTGTACCGCGGCAGACAGCTGGCGCGAGCAGCCTCTCAACTGTCTTTTTTTATTATTTTTATTCTGGCGGCCGCACCTTTTTTAGGCGGCTTTTTTCAGCAGTTTTTCACCTGGCAGCTTAGCTTTTTGTTTCTGGCCGCTTGGTCAGCGGTCACACTTTTTTTGCTTGTTTATACCTTTGAGCGACCCAAACAACCAGCCCAATCTGCACGTTGGCGACAGGCCTATGCAAGCTTGCTGGGTGATCCCGTTTTTACGGGCTGCTGTGTCTGCAACTTGATCGCTTATGCAGGACTGTTTGCATGGATCACCGCCGGCCCCTCACTGCTTGTGGCCAATGATCAAATGTCGCCTTTAGAGTACGGCTTTGGCGTTGCCATCACAAGCCTTGCCGGTCTTTTAAGTGCTTTTTTTAATGCCCATCTTGTGCAACAAAAAGGTGTGCGCTTAATGTTACGCTTTGGCTGGATGCTTATGATTTTAGCCGGCTCAAGCCTCACACTAACTGCAAGTTTAACGCTGATTTCGCCTTGGACACTGATTGCCTTTGCTTTTCTGTTTTGTACGGGGGCCATTTTCACGTTTGCCAACATGTACGCCCTTGTGTTCTCACGCCTTCAAGGCAATGCTGCACTGGCTTCAAGTCTTTATGCCCTCATTCAGGTCTCAGGCGGTGCCGGGATTAGCTTTCTTTTGTCTTTCATTGACGAAACCCCCTCTCTTTTAGGCATCATTTTTTTGTTATCGGGCACCTTGCCCTTGTTGCTTTTCAGCACTCTTATCACAAAAAAGTCGTAAAACAATAAAAAATAATCTACTTTTTATTTTAATGTATTGAATTTATGTAAAATTTTATTATAAATAGATCAAAAAAAAGAGAAAGAAAATAAAATGATCTACATGAAAAGATATTTCTTTTGCGGTCTTTTAGCGCTGAACACTGCGGCACAGGCAGCTGATAACCCACTAAAAGAGGAATCCTTTTTTGAAGCGATGAAGCATGTTGCAACCCAAGGCACTGCTTTTATGCAAGATTCTGCACAGCACATGGCAAAACGGGGTCTTCTTTTCACACAAGAGGCCTTTTCAGCCATCAAACAACATCAGACACTTTTAACAGGTACCGTATTGATGCTCTCTGTTGGTATTGCGCAGGCGTTTTACAAGGGAGATCCCTTTCAAATCAACCTAGCTGACTATAATACAAAGATCTGCCATGGTTACCCCTTAACAGAAGAGTACGCAAACACCATGCAGTCTTGGGACGCTTTGTATGACAAGCAGCCTCAGGCTATTCAGGAAGCCTTTAACCACTATGTTCGCCCCAAGATGTGCTGCATCAGCAACTTTTTAAGCTTTGACATTCCAAGAGATCTTGCCGTTAGACTGTGCCCTGCCGAGGCGTTTTCATAAAGCGCCCAGGTCCTTTTTAGAATGTTTTAATGTCGTTCTTAAACGTGCGATAGATATTCAGCAAGCCGGCGACATTGCCCAAAAGCAAGAAAGCAATCAGCCCCCATGGCGAGCAGTTAAACCACCAGTCTATCACATACCCTACACTGTAACCGGCCAGCACTGCTGCAGCCCACTCAAGGGCGATGCGCCATCCTAAAGAAAACCAAGCTCCCCAGTGGTTTTCTTTAGTGTCCTGCTGATAGCGTTGCTCTAGCGCTACGATCCGCCTCTTCACTTTTTTCTGATCCGACATATGACTCCCTTATCTCTTTGAGTCTCAAAAAATCCTTCCACGCTTCACGCTTTTGCCCCGGCGAGCGCAACAAATAGGCAGGATGAAAAGTCGGAATCACCGGTATCGCCTCTTGCATATAGCGATTACGGTACATATGCGTCCTCCCCCTTAGCCGTGTGATGCCCTCTTTGGTTGACAAAAGTGTCTTTGCGGCTGTACTACCCAGTAACACAATTACCTTTGGCTTCACAAGGGCGATATGCTTTTCGACCATCGGCAAACACAGCGCCGTCTCTTGCGGTGTTGGCACACGGTTCGCAGGCGGACGCCACGGCACAATGTTGGCAATGTAAACCGTCTCTCGCGACAACTCAATCGCCGCCAAAATTTTGTCTAGCAATTGGCCCGAGCGACCCACAAAGGGCTTACCAAGGCGATCTTCATCAGCACCCGGCGCCTCGCCAATCAGCATCACATCACTTTCGGGGTTGCCGTCTGAAAAAACTGTTGTCAAAGCTGTCTCTTTTAAGGCACAGCCTTTAAACGATTCCATTAAGGAACGCAGCTGATCTAACGTTTCTGCCGATGCAAAAACATCTGCGCTTTGCAAAACGGGCGCAGCCGATGACAAGGCGTACGCGGCTGTCTTTTGCAAAGGAACGATCGTTTGCGGTGAAGAGGCGTGTGATAAGGACACAGACTCTTGCAGCGCAAAGCGCGCCTGCAATTTCTTTTTAACAGCTGCGGTCGGCACGCCCTTAAAGGCGCCCCCCGTGTCATCAGACACATCGCCTGCAAGATTGGCTTTCAGAAAGACCTCGTCTACACCCAGCTCTTTGTAATACAAAAGCAAATCAGCAGCTTGAGCAGCCGCCTGGGCTGGGCCTTTGTTCCCACTCAACGACGGTCACCAAAAAGACGCATCAAGGCAAAGAAGATATTCACAAAGTCAAGATATAGATGCAAAGCACCCAGCGTTGCAGCTTTGGTTTCAGCTTCTTGGCTCATACCGCTTGAGTAAAAGTTGCGAATCATCTGCACATCATAAGCCGTAAGACCCGTAAAGACGATAACGGCAATCACTGAAAGTGCCATCTGCACCACCGTGCTGCCCATGAAAAGATTTACCAGCGAAGCGATGATCAAGCCAAACAAGCCCATAAACAAAAACGATCCCCACGCCGTGAGATCACGCTTTGTGGTGTAACCGTAAAGACTCATGCTGCCAAACATGCACGCGGTGATTAAGAAAACGCGCGTCACACTTTCATAGGTGTAAGCCAGCAAGATCCAAGACGCCGTCACGCCCATCAGCCCAGCGTACGTCCAAAAAAGCGCTTGCGCTGTCGACGCTTTTAAGCGCTGAATCCCCATGCCCAATGTAAGTGGGATGGCAAAGGTGGCAATCAAAAAGACCCATTTTAAGGGGGTGGTTAAAAGAGGAATAATGATGGATGGCGTGTTGGCAACAAAATAGGCAACACCGCCACTGACGGCAAGACCCAACCCCATCATGGCAAAAACTTTTTGCATGTAAGAGCGAAGACCCATATCCAAATGGGTTGCATCTTTCTCGACAGGCCTTTCAAACGAACGATTCATAGTGACTTTACCCTCCACTTTTTCTGATCAGACCGTTGATCTATTCTCTTTTCTTATCAAAAAGATCCACTCATTCTAAGCGCCTTTTTTACCACATTCAAGAGAGAAGTTTTAACCGCAGATCCCTCTGTTGGCCTTTTGTACATGACAACCTCTTTGTATTTCGTAAAACAAACAATCTTTTAAATTGAAGGTGCGGCAGTCATCGTTTGAACGAAAGTTTGAAAGGTGGGAGGGCAAGAGATTTTGCCAGCCAAAATATCTAAAATGCGTTTGTCTTCAAGGGCCAAAAAAGCTTCAAAAAGCTGACACTGTGACTGATTCGCTAAAGGCAAATAAGCCCTAGCCAGTCTTTCAAGCACTAAGTCAGCTTCACGCATCCCCCGGTGTGTCGCGTGATAAAGCAACGTTTTTTTAAAAGTTTCAAGACTGTGAACCACGGCGCCCTTTTCTTTTTTGAAGGCAACCCTCATGCACCGCTTTGGCGACCGACTCACCAAACGAGACCCGCGCACGCAACAAGCTGCCCAGCTTCAGCAAGGCCTTTTTTTGCACCCGAAACGCAGACTCTTTGCGCAAAAGGGGCAAAAGGTGATGAAGCAACCTGTCAACGGTACACCCTTCTTGCAAGCATTCGGGCACCACTTCTTTTTGATGTAAAATATTAGGCAGCCCGGCAAAGGGGATTTTAATCAGCTGTTTTAACACAGCTGCCAGCCAAAAAGAAACTTTATAGGCCACCACCATGGGGCACGTGGCAAGACCAAGCTCAAGCGTGGCCGTGCCTGACGCCACAAGCGCTGCCGTTGCCGCACGCATGCAAACACCATGGTGTTGTGGCTCGCTAACCACGGTCACCCAAAAGGGCAATTGAGGCTCTAGGTTTTTGCGCAAAGCAGGCAGCGTTAACAAAACAACCTGCATCTGGGGCACTTGCTCAAGGGCCGCTCGCGCCGTTTGCAAAAACAAGGGCAGCAGCGTTTTGATTTCTTGCGCGCGACTGCCAGGCATTAAAAGCAACAAAGGTTTTTTAGCATTCAAATGAGGGTATGATCGCCAAAAAGAACGCCCCGGCGGCTGCACCCTCTCGGCCTTGGGGTGCCCCACAAACGTGGTCTTTAGGCCGTGTTTTTCAAAATAGGGTGGCTCAAAAGGAAAAAGCGCCAGCAAATGATCTATTTTTTTGGCAATCTTAAGCGCACGTCCCGGCCGCCACGCCCACACCGATGGCGCCACACAGTGCACACGATAGGTTTTGGGGGGCACATATTGCACAAGACGCAGCGCAAAATCGGGCGCATCAAACGATAAAAACACATCGGGTTCTTTTTTGGCAAGAAAGCGCTTTGCCTTTAAAAAGGCGCACACAATCTGGGGCATCTTTTTTAAAAACCCAAGCCCCATCACAGACAACGTTTGAAGCGGCACAAGCGAGCGAAAGTCGCCAGCCTCTTCCATCAGCGGCCCACCAATGCCGCAGAATTCATAAGCTTTTGTCTCTTTAAGCGCCTCGATGGCATCGGCACCCAAGCGATCACCCGACGGCTCGCCGGCCACCACAAAAATACACGGCTTTTCTTTAGAACTCACACACCCCCTGCCCCTTGTTAAACGGCACACACAAAAAGAGAGGCCGCATTGGCCTTTTGAATACAGGTCTCTTTTTCTAACACAAGTGTTTTATGGGCTTCAAATGCAACGCCTGCAAAATCATGCTGCTGCAACAATGCAATCGTTGTGACCCCAAGCGCAGGGGGGTCCAGCCTTAAATCTTGGGTTGCTTTGGCACCTTTAATCAGCACGGCACGCTGCCCGGGCTTTGTGAACACGGCACAGCGCTTGATCAGGGCATCGGTGCCCTCGGCGCCCTCGATACCCACCACAACACCATCAACCATTACCAGTGCCTGACCCACATCAAAGGGAGACAGCGCGTGCAGTACCTTAAAGCCTGTCTCAATGGCTGTGTGATCTGCGGTCTGTGGCACAGCGTTTGTCAGGCAGCCTGCAGGCAGTGTAAGGTCTTGAAGCACAGCTTGAGGGCTGACAATTTGAAACCCCTCGCCTTCAAGTTTTTTGGCCAAAAAACGCAAAAGCGCATCATCGCCTCGAGGCTCTTTTAAAAGGCCGGCTAACCAAAGACCGCCCTTTAGATCAACTTTTAGCTGTTTAAGGTGCGGGCGTTGAAACTTGCCTGCCATGGTGATGTCTGTCACATGGTGCTCTTTTAAAAAATGCAGCGCCTTGCCCACCTGCCCAAGCGATACCAAAAGATGTGGCACAGATTGATCTGCCAAACGCTTACACAACAAGGGATCTGTTTCATTGTAAACCAGCACCACAAAAGCCTGCTTTTTGGCCCTCAAAGCCTCTATCAAAAGCTGCGGCAAGCGACCGCCTCCTGCCACAAGTGCTGTTACACGGGGCAAGGGCGACGCAGTATCGCTTGATAGAAACGCACACATACAAGGTTTTAGTAACCGATATTCTTTAGCATTCACTATAATAGACAACACAAAAATTGTATAGAAAACTTTTTTTCAAGCATGCTAGGATGGTGACTATAAACCTAAAAAAAAGGGGGCTGCCCTGATGACACTTTCTATTGGCATTTTAAGCGGATCGTATCGCCCTGAAAGCCAAGCCAAAAGACTTGGGCTGTATCTTCAAAATGCTTTTTGTGCCAAGGGTGCCCATGTTGTCATTGTTGATGCCAAAGAATATGACGTACCGCTTCTTGACAAAACCTATGCCGCCGACCCCAAAAGCGCCGCCAAAAACATACAACAACTACATGAACTTTTTGAAAGCCTGGACGCCTTCGTTTTAGTCAGTGCCGAGTACAACCACCTGCCTGTACCGGGGCTTTTGAACATGCTTAACTTTTTTTATCCCGAATATCACCACAAACCATCGGGCCTTGTCACCTACTCAACCGGTAACATAGGCGGCGCGCGCGTTGAGCCCTTTTTGCGCACCATAGCCGATACTTTGGGCATGCCTTCTATTGCGCCCCTTTTATCGTGTGCGCGGGTGCACGAATTGCTTGACCCTGCAGGCAACATACAAAACGCCTCCCCCGACCACAAAGCTGGTCAAGCGTTTTTGAAGCAAACTGACATTTTTGTGTCAACATTGATGCAGTACGCAAAGTTTTTTTACAATATGCGCCAAGAAAATTCCCTTTAAAACAAAAAATGTTACGTAAAATTAGTGCATTTTCTGTCATAATAGGGTTAAATGTAAAAAAAGATTGGTTAAGATATGATTGCCATGCACTTGCGCTCGCTCTTTTTTGGGGAACTTGTGGCAAAAGATGCCTTTGGAAACCGCTATTACCGCCGCAAAAATTATCAGGGAAAATGGCAAAAAGAGCTACGTTGGGTTCTTTATAAAGGCACGGTGGAGGCATCGAAGATCCCTGCCCTTTGGCACAGTTGGTTGCATCACACAACACAGTTTCCCTTAACCGTCAAAAAAAAGTATGCCTCTTGGGAAAAGCCCCACCGCCCCAACTTAACGGGCACGCGGCATGCGTTTAAACCCAATCTTTCGCCTTCTATACAAAAGGGATTTCCGCCCTATCAAACGTGGAAACCGCCCTTACCACATGAAAGCTCACAGCATGACAGTCATTAACAAAGGTCTTGAAACACTTTTGGGCGCGCTTGTTTTAGCCGCCGCAGTTTTTTTTCTTGTGTTCACCTATCAAAAGCTTAGCATTCAAAGCCCGCTGAAGGGCTCTTATAGCTTGTCGGCCCTTTTTCAATCAGTTGAGGGCTTAACCGAAGGCTCACCTGTGCACATGGCCGGCGTTTTGGTGGGCAAGGTGCGCAAGATTAAGCTACATCCCGAAAACTTTATTGCCGAGGTCACGTTTGATTTACGACAAAACGTTTCAATTCCGCGTGACAGCAGCGCTGCCGTTGTGTCACACAGCCTTTTGGGCGGCAAGTTTTTGGCCATCAAACCTGGCAGCGACACCGCAACGTTGGCAGCAGGCGATGTAATCGAGCGCACCCAAAGCGCCGTGAACTTTGAATCAATGCTAAGCCACTTTATCTTTAGCGCCGAATCTAAAAACAAACCGGCCTAAAACCACACTGACCTCAAGCCTGTCATCACGAGGGCGCAGCCCCGCGCGATCCACATGCCAGAAACTTAGGCGGCCAAAGCACACTGGATTGCCGCGTCGCCCTAAGAGGCTCCTCGCAATGACAAGAAAGAACGTCATCGCGAAGGCGTAGCCCCGCGCGCACTAAAAAAATCTAAAAGAGAAAAAAGTGAGCGGGGTCGCAAGAACAACCTGTGAGCCCACACAGCTAAAGCACACATGGATTGCCGCGTCGAAACCATTCTCCTTGCAATGATAGTTTAGAATCAAAGGGCGCCATCTTAACGCCTTCTTTGCGGTCTTTTGTCAAAAACTCAATCATTGCGCGGTATGCTAAGTGTGTTTTTTGTAACCACAAGGCACCATGCAAGCACCCATCGCAACGCACACTTTTGACGGCCTCACAGAATCACACGGCGCTTTTTCAAGCGAAAAACGCAGCGCTTTTGATTTTGATGACAGCTTTACACAACACCTTCAAAACTTGCAGCCGCAGAGCCAAGAAGAAGGCAGAGAGGCACCCACAAACACCGCAGAAGAGCCCGATGGTGCCCAGCCCCTTTTGAAAGAGCCCACCTTACAAGCTGAAGACACACCAAGCGAGCAAGAAACTGAAGAAAGCCTTGTCAGCATCACCCCCGCCGCGCTTCAGCCTGCCCTTGAAACCACACGCCCCAAAAGAAACTTGCAGGATGTCATGGGTGCGCGCTCGCATGACGCAGCCCTGGCCCTTCAAAACTTTGAACACAACCGCCCCCTTTCACAGCCTGCGCCGCAGCCAAAAGCGCCACAACTTAAAGACGCTCTTCCTGAAAGGCCAACCACCGACAATGCTGCAGAGCCGGGAAAAATCACCATCCCTCTTAGGATTTTGGACGAAACCGCTGATCCCATAAAGGTGCCACAACAGACCGACTCCAAAGCAACGCAGACCACCGAACCTGAAGTGAAAGAAACGCATCCGACAACCAATAACCTGACATCCCTTAAAACAAGTGATCTGCCTTTAACGCAACGCATTTCGCCAACCACAAGGGCTGCGTCACCCACGTTTGTGTTGTCACAAATCAGCACAGCACTGAAGAATCTGACCTTTCAGCAACATAACAACACGCATATCTTAAAGCTAACACTGGTGCCGCAAGAGCTGGGCGTTGTTCACATTCACATGACCACCAAAGACAACCAACGCACGTTGTCGTTTGAGGGCGAAGCACACACTCTGGTCCTTTTAAAAGCGCATGCCGGCGAGCTTGCGCAAGATTTGTCGCACCAGGGCCTGTGGATTGACGAAAACGATATGTCATTTAACGATCATGCCGAAACAGATGACCCACCGCCTGCAAACAGCAAAGAAGATAAACGATCACAACCACCGCAAACACACACACTTTTAAAAAAACTAAGGAAAGGGCTTTTTGCATGACCATTGCTCAATCAACACTGTCGCCTGTTTTGTCATGGGCCCAAACCCAGCAAGCAGCCATTTCAAAAGATGGCACCGAAAAGCAAAACGCCTTGCGCGAAATGAGCGAGGTTTTTATGACCATGCTGCAAAGCGCCTCATCCAACCCCTTAAGCCAAAATGACCCCGCCGAAGGCATGCGGTTGATTCAGGGCCTTGTCGAGGCACACTCGCGCATTGAAGAAGGCGAGCGCCTTAAGACCATGGAAAGCGCCCTTTTGCAAAATAACTTGCTGCAAGCGTCAAGCTTGGTAGGCAAACGAGGGCAGTTTCAAGGCAACCACTTTCAAGTGGGCGACAGCAAAGATGACATTGCCTATGACATTTCAAAAGATTTGAAACTTAAAGAAGTTGAAATCAGCATTCACCGCGCCGACGGCTTTAAGATTGCCACATTGAAGGGCGAAACCACCGCAGGCCTTCACAGTTTAAATGACAAGCTGCATGAAATGCCCAAAGGGCGGTATTCACTGCACATTAAGGGAACCGATATGGAAGGCAACGAGGTGCCGATTGAGTCACTGATTACCTCGAAACTGGATCATCTTAAATTTAAAGACAACCGCATTTATGCGGGATCACGCAGCAACATGCAACCCGTTGATCAGCTTAAAGCCCTTTATGAAAGCAATTACAGCTTGATCGACAACGCGCTTTCTATGCGCAATCTTTGATAAGGAGCCCCTCCCATGCCCACCAATCCTAACGAAACCGTTCGATCAAACCCCAGCTTTACCACCACAAGCGACGCCGCCATGACCTCGGCCGTGGGCATGGAGACCTATGAAGACAGCCTGGCGCACTTTGGCAAACATCTGGCGAACCTGCACTCGCTTGGCTATATGCACGACACCCTGTGCCACGCCACCAATGGCCCCAATGGCGAGCAGGTGCGCGGCATTGAAATCAACAACTTTGATGATCAGGCACGCGGCCCCTTGCACAACACAGAGCGCGAGCTAGACATTGCTGTGAATGGGCGGGGCTTTATGATTGTGGATGCCTCGGGCTCGGTTGATAACAACACCCCTATCGAGCACGGCATGAAAACCACCGGCAGCTTTCAGCTTGACCGCGACGGCTATATTTATGACGAAGGCGGCAACACACTTTTGGGCGTTCCCGTTGAAGACGACGGCAGCGTGTCCCCCTTTAGCTTAATTGAACATTTAGAGCGCATTAAGATTCCCCTGAACCCGTCACAAGCCGATGCCACCACCAACATTGCCTTTGGTGGCATTTTGCCCGCCGATAATATCGAGGTAAACGATGTGAAAGAAAACGCCGTTGACGTTTTTGACTCACTGGGTGTTGTACATCAGCTGCGCTTTTCATGGACCTTTTTAGCACCACGCATCTGGCAGCTTACAGCGCAAGACTCACAAAACGCCAAGCTGACACAAGACACAATCAATGGTGACTCGTGGGTCAATACACCGTTAGGCGGTCGTGGTGGCTGCATTGTGGGGTTTGACGTTAATGGTGATTATCAAGGCACCGTTCCCACATCGAATGCCGAATTTCAAGCCTTTGATACGGCCAACTTGTCCCTTGATGGCGCCAACAGTGCCTCGGAATATATTTTGCAAAAAAGCCGCGAAGAGCCCGGTATTACCACCGCAGCCTTGGTCACCGCCACGCAAAACCATATCAACACAACCTACCCCGCCACTACACATCCCAACGAAAATACAGCTGGCCTTGCCGTTGCGAACGCCATGACCAACGCTACGCTTGCACTCGCTCTTCAGGAAGCCGAAACAGAACGCGCCACGTATGAAGCCGCTCAAGAAACGGCTTTTCAGGCCCTTGAGACCGTTTTGGTGCCATCAAGCCGGCCACCTAATGTGTATGTGACCGATTGGCGCAACAGCGAAGGCGAACTTGTGGGATCATCCAACAGCACCATTGCGCTGGACCCTTCGGCTTATCGCTTAACGGGCAACCAATTTATTGTGCAAACGCCAGTTCAAGACGGCATGGGATCAACCTCGTTTAAGGGCATTGATGTTTCAAGCAACGGCATTATTTCGTTTGAATTTTATGGCCAGCCTTCAAAGCCTGCATGGGCGATTCCCTTGATTCACTATCCAAACAACAATGGCATGGTGCAAGACACCAGCAACGTTTTAAGACCCACGCCCGAGTGCGGTGATTTTTATGTGCTATCGACACCGCTAACATCAAACCTTGGATCCACCGAGGCCAAAACCATTGTGCAATCTAACGTGAATGCCCAAAAAGCATTGTTGGGCGGCCACACCATGGCCCGCGCCACCGAGGTGAACACCACGCTTTTTAAAATCGCCGTCGAGCTTGATAAGTTTGTGATTCAAACCATCGCACAGATCTCTTAAAACACATGACAGGGGTGTGTTGAGCGCTTTCGCGATGACGTGGTGAACTTTTTGCTTGATTTTGTTTAAAAATTTGCTAAACTTGCGAATGGTGGAGAATGCCCTGCGCGCGTCTAAAACAACAAAACCTACACACAACAAGAGCGTGCACCTTCGCTATGACGCAGAGGGGCCGTTGCAATGATAAAGTGTTGACAAGATGTCACGGGTGCTCTTGACGTTTGAGAGGCTTTCTTTTTGAATAAGTTAAGTAATCAGACGACTTGTTTTTATGCCTGCAAACAACATCATACCAAGGGACACGTGGCGCCCTTGATAAACCCCAAAGATAGCATTTACATTCAAGGCGCGCGTGAGCATAACCTTAAGAACCTGACCTTGGCCATTCCACGGCATAAGCTTGTGGTGATTACAGGCCCTTCGGGCTCGGGCAAATCGTCGCTGGCGTTTGATACGCTTTATGCCGAAGGGCAGCGGCGCTATGTTGAAAGCCTGTCGTCTTATGCCCGGCAGTTTTTGGATATGATGAAAAAGCCCGATGTCGACAGCATTGATGGCTTGTCGCCAGCCATTGCCATTGAGCAAAAAACCACCAGCAAAAATCCGCGCTCAACCGTGGCCACCGTCACCGAAATCTATGACTATCTGCGCCTTTTATTTGCACGGGTGGGAGTGCCCATTTCGCCTGCAACGGGCGAGCCCATTAAAGCGCAAACCGTCTCTGAAATGGTGGATCAGGCACTTGCGTTGCCCGATGGACGCCTTTATATTTTGGCACCCTTTATCCGCGGGCGCAAAGGCGAGTATCGGCGCGAACTGGTGGATTTATCAAAACGTGGCTTTATGCGCGTTTGGGTAGATGGTGCTTTGCATGATATCGACGATGTTCCACTTTTAGACAAAAACAAAAAGCACACCATTCACGTGGTGGTGGATCGCTTGATGCTTAAAGGCAACCGCGATGATTTGAAGCAGCGCCTGGCCGAGGCGTTTGAAATGGCCCTACGCACATCGCCTGACGAGCTGGCCCTGGTACAGCACATGCCACCAACAGAAAAGACAGCTGACACAAGCAAAACACCCACAAAGCCCCATGAAATGTTGTTGTCGGCCCGCTTTGCCTGCCCTGTGAGCGGCTTTACGCTTGAAAAGTTAGAGCCGCGCCTTTTTTCGTTTAACAGCCCTTTTGGCGCCTGCCCCACGTGCGATGGCCTGGGCGCTGTGGTGGATATGGATCTTAAAAAAATTATCCCTGACGACACCCTAAGCCTTGAAGACGGCGCCATTGCGCCATGGTCGGGCGGTTTTACCTTTTACTACATGCAGATTTTAAAGGCGCTGGCGCAACACTATGATTTTTCATTGCGGGTGCCGTTTAAAGAGCTGTCTGACGAGGTGAAGGACGTCATTTTAAACGGCTCGGGCCGCGTGCGCATTGCCATGGAAATTAAGGATGAAAAGCGCACCTTTAAATCGAACAAGCCTTTTGAGGGCGTGATGCCCATGCTAAAGCGTCGCCATCAAGAGCGCCAAGCCGGTGGTGATCTTGACGACAGCGAGCGCTGGCACAAAAGATTACCCTGCCCTGGCTGTAAAGGCAAGCGCCTAAAGGCCGAGGCGTTGTGCGTGAAAGTGCATGATAAATCCATTGCAGACGTTGTAGGCCTTTCGATTCAAGACGCACACAAATGGTTTGAGGGCCTGCTGACGCACTTAACCCCCAAGCAAACACAAATTGCCGAGCGCATTTTAAAAGAAATCACCGAGCGCCTGACCTTTTTGGTGCATGTGGGTGTTGACTACCTGCACCTTTCGCGGGCCGCGGGCACCCTTTCGGGCGGTGAGGCGCAGCGCATTCGGTTGGCCTCGCAAATTGGATCGGGCTTAACGGGTGTTTTGTATGTTTTGGATGAGCCCTCTATTGGCCTGCACCAGCGCGACAACGCGCGTTTGATCCAAACGCTAAAACGCTTAAAAGAGCTTGGCAACACCGTTGTTGTCGTTGAGCATGATGAGGATACCATGCGTGCCTCGGACCATATTATCGACATGGGACCGGCCGCTGGCGTGAATGGCGGCGCGATTGTGGCAGAAGGCCCTTTGCAAACCATTTTAAAGGCCCCTCAAAGCATCACGGGTGCCTATTTATCCCACACACAAAAAATTGCCGTGCCAAAAAAACGGCGCCCGTTTCAAAAAGATAAAACACTGCAACTGAAGGGCGCCTCGGCCCACAATCTGCAAAATGTGACCGCCACTTTTCCGCTGGGTACCTTTGTGTGTGTGACGGGTGTTTCGGGCAGCGGCAAATCGTCTTTGATTATCGAGACACTGTACAAGGCACTGGCCAACAAGCTGAACCGCGCTAAAGAGGTGCCGGGGCCGTTTAAAGCCCTTTGCGGCCTTGAACATCTGGATAAAGTGATTGATATTGACCAATCGCCCATTGGGCGCACGCCGCGCTCAAACCCCGCAACGTACACAGGCCTGTTTGGCCCCATTCGTGACTGGTTTGCGGCACTGCCTTATGCCAAAGCCCGCGGCTATACACCGGGGCGTTTTTCGTTTAACGTGCGCGGCGGACGCTGCGAGGCCTGCTGTGGCGACGGCGTGATTAAGGTTGAAATGCACTTTTTGCCCGATGTGTATGTAACGTGCGAGGCGTGCGAAGGGCAACGTTATAACCGCGAAACCCTTGAGGTGCGCTATAAAAACAAATCCATCGCCGATGTTTTGAACATGACCGTTGATGAGGCCCACAGCTTTTTCGAGTCAATGGGCGCCATTCGCACCAAACTGCAGGTTTTAAAAGAGGTGGGCCTTGGCTACATCCACTTAGGGCAACGCGCCACCACACTGTCGGGCGGTGAAGCACAGCGCATCAAGCTTGCCAAAGAGCTGGCGCGCAAAGCCACAGGGCAAACGTTTTATATTTTGGACGAGCCTACAACGGGCCTGCACTTTGAGGATGTGAAAAAGCTGCTTGATGTACTGCATCGCCTGGTTGCGCAAGGCAACACCGTTTTGGTGATTGAGCATAATCTTGATGTGATCAAAACCGCCGACTGGGTTTTGGACATTGGCCCCGAAGGCGGCACCGGCGGCGGCACCCTTGTGGCCGAAGGCACGCCCGAACACCTTGCCACCGCCGCTGCCAGCCACACCGGGCAGTTTTTAAAGCCTTTGCTGCGCACTTAAAACACTTAAGAACCTCTTAAATTTTGGCATCTTTTTTGCGTTCAAGAGGTAAGCCTTACCAAAGTCTAAGAAAAATGTTGTTTCAGAAAACACTCTTTTCAGTGTGTGTACTTTTTTGTGTACTGACAGTGATGGCGCCCACAACGCCCCCTTTGGGTGCTAAACCACCCAATCCACCAGAATCTGCTGAGCCACAGGTGGGTCCTTCTCAACACAGAGCTCATAAACCTGCACCAATGACATCTGCGATTCCCACGCCACCACCAATGCCTGAAACGACACCAGAAAAACCCCAAAAACAAAGAAAATATTACCTAAAACCAGAAGAAAAGGAAGGGCTCAAGAGCCTACTAAACGACGAAAAAGTGGTAGAAGGACTTAAGCAACATCACGAAGAAAATCCTAAAATAAACCTTGAGCAGAAAATCAGAGCCATTGTCGCAGATCCAAGTGGTGAGACATTGCTGACACAAAAAGAAGCCATCGCACTCAAAAACAAACCGTAGAGTCTGCCAAAACGCTGCTCAAAAAATCGGCAGGTAAAATTGGTGGTCAATGGGCGATTATGTTCAGCGTTTCGCTAACAGCCATGGTCGCCTCGGGCGCCATTGCTGCGGCAGCAGCAGCTGGATAAATAATATTTCCTTATAAGACGAATTGGTCTTTTTGTTGCAGTGTTTTAAATTGAAAAGAGCGTTTATCTTGATGCCCATGACATACTTTTTGACCACTTTTTGCTGCTTAATATTTGCCAGTTTTGGGCGCTCTGAAAGTCCTCATGAGCTTGAAACACCCGTTTTACCAGCCCGCGCCCCCTCTTTGAAAGACAATGTGCCTAAAGAGGAAGATCGGCCCAAGATGCCTGTCACAAAAGCGCGGCAAAAAGAGGGCGCGCTGGGAGACGAAACGGCGCCACAACCTGCAAGACACATCAAGCGATCCCTTAAACATACACCCAAGGCCGCCACCACAAAGGCGGGTTATGTGGTGAAAAAGAGTCCCCCAAAGCCCCTCGCACAAACAAAAGGAAAACGGCTTTTAGACAAAAAAGAGCACATCAAAAAAAGGCCGACCCAACGGATCAAAAAACCCCTCACAGAAAAGCAAGTGCAGATTTTAGAAACGCTTGTCAAAAAGGCCAACAAATCACCTAACCTGCTGGAAGAAGATTTGTTGTACCTTGAGCAACTGCAAAAAAAGTTGCGTCATGATAAAGAGACAGGCATTTATTTGGACGATGACCAGAAAAAATTTGTGAATCGCCTTTTGGAAGACCCGGATATTCAAAAGAAGGTCAAGAAAAAAGAGCGCACGCTTTTAAATCGCGCCACCAAAAGCCAATCTTTTCAGGGAGGCACAGCCCTTGCAGCAGGTATCGCGGGCACAGCTGCATCCGCTGTTGCCATTTGGGGAACCGTTGCGGCCGCCAATGCAGACGGCGGCTAGGCCTTTTAAAGCAAGTGGATGTGGTGCCCCCAGGGAGACTCGAACTCCCACGTTCCAGGAACAATAGATTTTGAGTCTACCGCGTCTACCAATTCCGCCACAGGGGCAACAAAAAACGTGAACACGCTTTCTTTTTGCTGCGTTTAGTTCATCAAAATGTCACCCAAACGTCAAGCCTTACCCCCCCCTCTTTAAGGCTTTTTGTACCAGGCTCCCTTTGCAACACTTGCATCCATAAAAAAGGGGCACCTTCGGTTGAAAGCGCACCTTTTTTTTATCTTTTAAGCTTTGAAGTTGGATTAGGCCATCATTTCAGGCGCCTCCTCCATAAGCACTTGCCCTGCGGGGCTGTCGGCAAAGTCTTGGAGCTTATCCAGGCCAGTCATCGTGCCGTCCAAAATATCTTGACGGTGTTCGTACATATAATTGCCAAACTTTTTCAAGCCATTACCTGTGGCATAGGCTGCGGTTTTAATACCCTTACCCACCACTTTGGCGGCATCACGCGTGGCATAGGCACCTTTTTTAACCCCTTTGCCCACCGTTTTGGCCGCACCACGGGTCCAGTGAATGGCATCATTCGTGCGCTTTTTTGCCTCTCTCAGGGCATCTTTAAAGGCATGATCCATTTTGTGCGTTGCCTTGTTTACAGCGTCTTTCGTCATGTTGCCAAACTTTTTGAAGGCCCCCCCTACATCATGCTTAAAAAAGTGTGAGATATCGTGCCCCACATTGGCCGACAGCGGAGCCACTGCGAACACAAGCCCCATGACAAAGAGCAGTGCCCAAAAGCTGTTAAGTTGTTTCATGATCTTTCTCCCGTTATGTTGTGGCAGGCGCGCGCTTGCGTGCTTGCTTGATTTTGCGAATAATCCCTTTGATTTTGGCCTTGCACCGCTTTTTATAGCCCGTCACCGCCGCCACCGCGTCGGGTTTTGCGCCATTTTGCACCATCAAAAAGAAAAGCAAAGCCTTGGGATCTGCATCTGATCGCTCTATACCGTTCTCATCTATTGTTGTTTGCACCAGCCCATCAATCATTGATTGCGGCGTCAGACCCGTTGACATCGCCTTGAACATGTCATCCTCTAGTGTTTTGGCAGAAGGCTGTTTGGCCAGCCGTTCAACACGCTTCAAACGCGCCTGAGAAGCCTTAAAATCGAAGGGATTGCACAAGTTACCTGCCACAAAACGCATAGACTGTTCTTGCGCGTCCTTTACAATATCGGGCGAAGGCTGCATGGGCACCTCTTCACTGCCGCCACCAGGCAACGGCATCAAGACCAGCTGCATCAACGGCATGGCAAGGTTCATACCGGGAATCATGCCCACCACAAGTGTGTCAAACAAAGGATTTGTAAGGATCTGGCGCAACGGCCCCATCTTGTCAAGGGCACTGTTGATATCCATCTTCAGCTTCACCATATCTGCCAACAAATCACCAGGATGAGACAGGTCGCGATACACGTGCTCGGCCACTTTCTCAATCCCCTTACCCATAAACTTGCCAGCGTGCACAATGCCTTCGCCCACAACCTCGCCGGCCTGGGCGACCGCTTTGCCCACCTGCTCGCCTTCGTGCTCAATGGCATGGCCCACAGTACTTGCCTGATGAATGGCTTGGTTTGCCACCTGAAGGGTTTTGCGCCCCAGGGCCTGCGTTGCATCGTGTGCTTGAACCAACGCTTTATGCGCTTCATGCTGCACCGCCTGCCCCACCGCCTGCACACCGGTTGACGCCGCTTGCGCCGCCTGAATGGTCATGCGCCCTGCATGCAAAGCCGCCTTGTGCGCTTGGTTGGCTGCCTGATGCGCCACATGCGCCGCCAAGTGCGCGGCATCATGCGCCTCTTTGGTCATCACTTGGCCTGCAATTTGTACTTTGCGCGCCGCATCTTTGGCCGCACGTTTCGCCACATTCGCTGTATGAATCGCCTGATGCGCCGCATCAATGGCCGCCTGGCCTGCCTTATTGACCACTTTTGAAACTGCATGCGTTGCCTTATGCACTGCCTTGTTGAACGGATGAGTCACCTTCTTAAACGTGTGACTGATACGATGTGTAAGATGATGAAACCAGTTGGCGTTTAATGTAACGGCCCCCATACACAACAACCCACACACAACAAACGCCACACGCGCCCTGCGCGAAGACTTGATTGAAAATAGCTTTATCATGCCGTAAACCGCCAGTTTTTCATTTCTTGCTTTATTATTTGCCTAAAATAGATAAAAAATAATTAAATAATTGTTTTTACGTCAAAAAAAGGTTGACCAAAAGAAAAATGACAGATAAAAAAGGCACAAATTAAAACTAAAAACTTCAAAATAAAAACATCTGTGATAAAGGATTTGTGATGAATCAAAAACTTTTCGCTTTTGTACTGCTTGGTGCACTTAGCACCTCTTTGATGCTGCATGCAGTACCGGGTGACAATCAGCCCCCAGAGGCAACGCTTTCAGTACAGGCACAAGGGCTTGCTGACACCACACCGCCCACAGCATCGCCTGTGGCCAACGCCTCTGCCGCGCCAGAAGAAGCATTACACCCATCCCGCTTAGAGCAAGTGCGGGACAACCTAAACGAAGAGCTAGGGGGTGATTTTCAGTCACTGACCGAAGAGCAACAGGGTTTGATGGTTGATATCATGCAAAAGGTGCACGACATTGTGCCGGCACTGAACATTCAGTTAATAAAAGCTTCGGCTCGCTGGAAGCCCGACGAAGCGGCTGACCATGAAGCGCGCTGTCTTGAAGAAGCACGCCAAGCCCTTGAACAACATTTAACACCCGCTTTGGGCAGCGAAGAAGCCGCAGCCGAAAGCCGGCACATTCAGGAAAGTCGTGCCACAGAGAATGAGAAACTCAGCGAAGCTGTCAGCAACTTTATCACAGACATGCCCAAGGTGATGAAAAACCTTTTCAGATCGTGGATCGGTTGCAACAACTGCCTCACTGTGGTGCAAGAAGGCAGCTTCACACACCCCTTTAAAACGACGTGTGCAACCATTGTACTGGATGAACATGTTGACAATGGTCCCACCGAAGAAATTGCAGACCCCATGCGCGCGTTACTTGACATGTTAGAGACCAGTCATCTTAAGTGGCAAACAGACGACATTTTACGCGTGAACTTGTTTGAGAAGCTTTTTGCCAAATCCTTGCGCCAAGAGGCCGCACAACAGGCTATGAAAGCGCAGCTAGAACTTTTATCGCAACAACTTGTAGCCAAAAGTCACGCTGTGCCAGAAACCGCCTTACAGATGCTGCAAGATGAGGCCTGCCAAGAGGTACTTGCAGAAGCACTGCCTCATCTTTTTGGCGGTGTGGCCAAGCAATGGCTGCTAACAGACTATGGCGTCCCGTTAGGTTCTCTTGCAGAAGGATACGTGCCCTTTGAAAAAGCACCTGCCTATGAACGCATCTTTCGGGATATTTATGAACATCTGATTCAACTGATTCGCACCACAACAACAGACACGCCAGCAGATGAGACGATCGATCCGTCCGAGGCCTTTCGTTACCTTTTTGCTTACAAACTCTAAGAAATATCTTGAGCTGTTGCCCCGGGTGGTCGCCCGAGGCACTGCGCGCCTTCGCGATGACGAGGGAATGGCTTTTTGGGGTTGTCATTGCGAGGAGAAACTTTGTTTCGACGCGGCAATCCATGTGTGCTTTTGCTACTTCAGTTCGCTGCCTGTGGATCGCGCGGGGCGTTATCACGCCTTCGCGATGACGATTTAGTATGTCACTGCTGTAAGGGTTATGACGGTTTGAGGGCCTGCCGCGTCTTACCGGTCATCATCGCGAAGGTATCAGTTTATGACGTCGATTCTTGTACTTTTTCTCTTTTTGCGCGCGAAGGGCATTCTCCACCGTTCACAACTTTAGAAAATTTTTAAACAAAATCAATTCATTAAATTGGTTTTGGCAAAATAGTGGTGGCGACGGCACACCGGATGGTCGCACGAAAACCTGGGTTTCTGGTTGTAAGGACGTTTGCAATAGAGCTTCTGCGTCGCATTTTTATCATTTTTTGTGATCTTATTGACAGTTGTACGAAATATTTTTTATAAGTATTTGATAAATATTAATTTTATAAATACTTTTTATGTCAAAAATAACTAAAATTAGTTTGGTTGCCTTTGTCTTCGTTTTGGGGGTGTCGGCACAGCGTTTAGAAGCAGCTTTATCTTGTGGATATCCAAAACCTGTAGCCGAAGAAAGCACACAGCCCTTGGCTGCCGCAGCATCAGGCGGCTCACAAAACGACACGGCGCTTGAACCGCTTACAGATATGGCGCATCTGGCGTTTGTGCAGCGGGCCAAGAAAGACGTTGAGATGAAAGAAAACCAGGCCACTTTGATTACCAAAAGGTTTCAAAAGCACTTTGCGCCTTTATTAACACCAGAAGAGGCCGAGGAATGTCTTGAAGTCTGTCACATAACAGACAACGCAGAAATCATTGATCTGACATCAGATTATGTGAACCCCAGCCTTTCTCTTGCAACGTCACAACCAAAAGAAGGAGAGCTTTTATTGGCCATGGCGAAAAAGCGTGGACCTTATCTTTATAGCTTTTATGCGGGAGTCGACGGCGACAGCAGTCAGAGCCTGAAGATAATCTTTTATGAGATCAAAGCGCTGTCTGAGGCAGAGCAAGCGTTATACGCTGAAGCAGCAGCCACCTATGCCGCTTTTATGGCCCAAGAGAGCTCTGACGAAGAGGTCACGCTTTCTGCAGCAGGGGGTGGTGATGGATGGTACAAGTTAGTGGATCAAGCGTTATCGGATGCGTGCGAAAAGCGCGCATCGCCAGCAATGGATGTGCTTTCTGACAATGAGTAATGTGACCTGCGGAGAATGCACAGTCGTTTTAGAAAAGAGCGATTTTTCTACTTTTAAAAAAGCGCCTTAAAAGGCACACAATGGCAATGACTAAATCGCACATCAAAGCGACAAGCCAGCCTATTATGATCGCGAAAAGCTTATCAGCCTGGCTGTCATAGGTATGACGAATATAGTCATGAAAAGCGTCAGACGTTTCAAAATCAAGGGCGAGAGAGCCGGAAATTTTATAGTGCGCGGGATCTTTTCTTGCTTCGGCCACTTGATTGTTTTTTTCCAGTTGACGAAAAACCTCTAGGTCATGGTACGCAGTGTTTTGCACGCCACCATACCCAACACCTATTGGGACTAGTATTAAAAAAAGGATGCCGTGATAGCAAATGGAAACCCACCAACGCTTGATCCAGCGTTCGCGTATCAAAAAAACAACCATGCACGTCAAAAGAGTGAGACAAAATAAGAGGGGGTCGGTTATGAAGAATATGAAAAGGGATTTAATGATCATGGGTGAGAGGGTGGCTTTTTGCCGAACCCTCCAAAACCTTTCAGCGTGCCAAGGTGCGTGATAGTAAAGCCCTTGCGGCTTTTAAGGCCCAGGCCCAGCATACGATCAAAGGCAATGTGAATAATCCAAATCAGTGAGACGGTCACCAAGGTATGATGTGAAATCATCAAGCCCACAAACAAAAGACCCAAAGGCAATGTCAGTGTGTGGGTTATATTATAACAGGCGGCCCCCACGCGCGCCCCCCAGACATAGCCTAAAAGGCCAAGATCAGGCAGCAAAAACAGCTTGGCAAATAGCCACCAATCGCCCGACCACGTGTAGTAAAAGCACAGCTCAGCACAAAAAAGCAACGCATTTTCAAGACGCAGCCACGCCACAAAATGGTCAATCCAGCTTGTTTGTTTCTCAAAAGCCATTGCAGTTTGTTGATTACGTCTATAAAAGTTATCTGCTAAAGACTAGCATAAGCGCGCAGGGTTGCGTCAAGATGCGGAACAGTCTTGCGAAGGCTTTAATAACAGGGACGACAAAGCTTTCTTGTTATGTTTTGATAAAAAAGTTTTGAACGCAACCGTTTTATGGAAGATTAGTATCATGAGGTTGTCTTTAGTGGGCATTGCATGTGCCTTTTTATTATGTGTGGCTGTGACAACCAACAGTGCTGTTGCAGCGTCTCTTGGGGTTTATGATGTTTGGGTGATGCGTGATGACACCTTTAAGACCTGGTTGCAACAGCACATCGGCCCTTACAAGGGGGCGCAAGTTTTGTTTAAGCAAAAGGCAAAAGGCCGTTATGATGTTGAGGCAGTGCCATACACAAGCACAACAGAACAGGCCATCTGGAAAGAAGCGGCTTATCCCAACAACGCCTTCACGCCTTATCTAACGCATCCAAAATCTGCGCTGTTTGCCACAAAGCACTCTCTTTTAATTCGGTCCATGTCGGGTAATCTTTTGGTGATCCCACAAAAACCTTATGTCACGCTCGCGGGCTTTCTGAACAACGCAACGCCCAATGAGCAAAGCGATTTGTGGACGCTGTGGGAGACCACCTTCGAGGCCCTTAAAAGCCAAGGAATCACGGCGCGCATGACGGTGCATATGGGCTCAAACGGCGCGCAGACAGTGCCGCACTTACATTGCCGTCTTGAAGTGGGCGGGGCTGACATCCGGCTGACATCTTTGATCAGACGCCTTAAGCATGCGTACCACCAGCAAACCTCATAAGCGCTGCCCCCTGTTCTGCAATGGCAAGTCATGTCATGAATATGTGTTTTTAAGATCAAAATCATTTGATTTTTTTGTCTTACTTATAAAAAAAGCTTTTTTAGGCAAAAATAAAAGTGTGTCTTAAACACTAAAGGAGCTTATCATGATGCAACCCAAGACAAAAAAATATATCCGGTGCGTGCTTTGTGCGCTAACGCTTTTAGTTTGTGGCGCAACACAAGGTGTAGCGATTCATCAACAAGTCGCGAATTCACACAAAAGACAGCGTCAATATTGCAATTGTTTTCGAAACTGCGACAAGCATGACGATTCTTACGGTCATGAATAAAAGTTTGACATCACTGTGCCTTGTTGTCTGCAGGGCGCAGTGTACTTTAACTTAAAGAACGTCATCGCGAAGGCACCAGCTTAAATCGTCATCGCGAACGGCCAACGGCCGTGTGGCGATCCACTAGCCGTGCACCTGAGTTGGCCAAAGTACAGATGGATTGCCGCGTCGAAACAAAGTTTCTCCTCGCAATGACGGTTGGGGGCATGATACGCATAACGCGTTCCTTTCGTTGATTACAGGATACTTTACGGGCGAATTATCTGACCTCTACAGCAGCGAGGCACAATCACGGGTGTCAAAAAGCGCGCTAGCTGGCTTGCTGTAACAGTGCCAGTTTGGTAGAAAACAGCCCCGTTTCTTTTTGCAACACAAGGGGTATCAAATCTGCAATGTGTTGCAACAAGGGCTTAAGGGACGCATCTTCGGCGTTGGTAAAATTGCCCAGCACATAGCCTGTGACCGCCTCTTTATCGCCTGGGTGATCAATGCCAAGGCGCAGCCGGCCATAACCCTGTCCAATGGCTTGATCAAGCGACTTAAGGCCATTGTGTCCGCCCGCACTGCCGCCTTTTTTCAAACGCACTTGTCCCAGTTTCAGCGCAAGCTCGTCATGCACCACAAGCACATTATCTGGTGGAATTTTATAAAAACGCATCACCTCGCCCACCGGCGGGCCCGACAGATTCATAAAGGTAAGGGGTTTCATCAAAATCACTTTGGCAGTTGGCGTTTGGCGCTCTAGCGACAGCGGCATGGTGCCACGCACAAAGGCATAGCGCGCCTTGTCAGCAAAGGGCTCAAAGTGATAACGCTGATGCAGCACATCCAACAACTGAAAGCCCACATTGTGGCGATGGCGTGCGTAGCGTGCGCCAGGATTGCCCAGCCCCACAATCAGCCACTGCGGTTGTTTTTCGGTCACGTGACGGTGCCCTTGTTGGTTGATGTTCTTCCATAGCCTGCGTTGAAAAGGGCTGTGGATGCAAGAAAAAACACCACAAAATATGCTTAAACGGTCACCGACACATCAGCGCCACTGATCATGTTTGACGACAAAAACGTGACAATCGGCCCCACACCTCTTTGCGCAGCCCCAGCATTGTGTTTGCTGAAGATGGTCCAAAAACCCAAATACACAAAGCCTTACAGACCTCAAATAGGTCAGACGCTTTTGGCGCACAGGATCTTATCCAGGGTACATCCATGACGTTCGGGCCACACCACGTCGGGCTTGGCGTTTTTGTTAACCAAAGCCGCAACAACATCTAAGCATCTGCATCCAAAATGGCGCTGAAGCTCCAGGATGCAAAGTATGACCCTGAGGCTCTTCAACAGCGAACGCCTCTGTAGGGGGTGCCTGCGGCCTATCAATCACAGCAGCACTGGGGGCAATGTTAAGCTCGCCACCAAAGCTTTCACGCCCAAGCAAGTTCAGATCGGCAAAATTGTGAATCGTCACTTTTGTAAGATACGGATACCGCCTCAGATCCATTTCTTGCACTAAACGCGGATTTTTTATGACAGGGTCTTTAACCCCTGGAAGAGACATAACAATATTTGGTGCTCCCCCATTTCTTAGCTCTAGCGTTTTTAATCGCGTCATTTCTGAAAGCCCAAAAATCCATTCAAAGCGTTTGACTGTTAAGTGTTCCAAACGTGTCAGTTGACTTAAATCAAGACAGCGCGGATTTTCGTCGCCCGCAAACGCAAGCACCAAACAACGCAACTGTGCACATTCCAGAAGCGCTTCAACGTCAAGCACAGGGCAATAACGGATCTCTAATGTGTGCAAGTTTGGCAGCGCTTTAAACCCGACAACGCTTTTCAAAGCGGGGCAAAGGCCAATGGATAGTGCTTGCAGATTGACAAGTCTGCCGACGTCAAGCAACCGAAGGTTTTCCAAACAAACGAGCTTACACCATTGCAAACCTTCAAGCGCTTCAACGTCATAAAGCCTTGCGCCGTTCAAATCCCGGTTACAATCAAAAATCATGAGACGCTTTAAACCTTGCAACGTGGCAAGGCCTTGCACATATTCATCACAGTACGAAAGGTACAGGGTCTTTAAATGAGCAAAACTGCCTATATCGAATGTGTTTGGTATATAACTGCGGGTCACGACCAGATGTTGCACGTGTAAAACGTGCTGAAACACCTTAAGCGCATCGGATGAACAGTTCCAAATCTCAACTTCACTGGCACAAGCAATCTTTGAAAGGGCAAGCATCTGATCTTTTGTGGGCCTGTCAATTTTAAACGTCATAGAGCGGTTTTTGGCAAACGCGTTCAGGCGCGACACAAAAGCGCTATTGGACGGCTCTAAAAGCTCTTTTGTTGCCTTGCTTTCAAGAACGACATGCTGGCGCGACCCACGGTTCACCACTTGCTCAACCGCCTCAAACGATTTAAGGTGCACGTCTTGCGTCGTATCTCTTTCAAGCGGCGCCGCACAAACCCGCGACGCTGCCGGTGTCGCCGGAAGCGTTGACGTTTCTGTCTCACCACCCACGGACAACGCAAGAGGTATCACACAATTGACCAGAAAGACAAGCGCAAGACAGCATTTTAGCATACAAAATCACCAACTACTAGCATTTTTACATAAACTTGCCATAAAAATAATTTTAAATCAACAAATCAAATGTCAAAAAACATATTGACAAAAAGCTACTTATAAATCAGTCTATTATCGTTTAGAGTTTTGATATCTTTCTGAAAAATGAAGTTTTTCTACACCGCACTTCTGGCTTTGATTTTGCCTGCCACCCTTCGCGCCGTTGGCCCCGGTGACAACAATCCTGATGAAACGCCCCAAGCCTGCGCCGCGCCGGTCAAAGCCGCCGCCAAAAAACCACCCACAAAGGACGCGCCCAAAAAACCAAAAGCCAGGCCCAGAAAGGTGGTGCAAAGGCGGCACCTTGAGGTTCAGATGAACTTTTTTTCTGACCTGCCGTGCCACCAAAAAAACGAGATTGTGGTGGGCACAACGCCAAACACCAATGCCTTATATGCGTGCGTGTATCTTAATGACAACACAGGTGCGCAGCAAAAGGCACTGGTTGAGGAATGTGTCTACCTTCAGGCGCTTCAGATCGCGGGCAGACTTGACCTTTGTGGTTTGCCGATACCCCCTCACCCAAAGGCGGTCAAACTTTTACATCTGGGCGACAGCGCAAGGCCACTGCGCCCTTTAAAGGCACACAGGTTGCGCCGTTTGCATGTGTGGTCGTATGACCTGATCTTAAAGAACGTCTACCCGAGGTTTGCTTTTTGTGGCCACAAGAGCATTTTTCAGAGGCGGCCTGCGCGATGCTGACCACCGGCTTTGGGTGACGACTGCGACCCCATTAATGCTGCAAAGGCGATTCCTGCAGATTTATACGGCGATCATGTGTGCATGGTGTCGTCTCACCGCGCCAAGTTTGATGACAAAGACCGCAGCCACATCCCCTTTTACACCGAAAGCTGAACATCGCACTTAAGGTTTTAAGTGTTATGTTGTGCGCCGTTGCACACAGCCCACACGTGTGATCGCACGTCAAACACCTTGCTATTGTATATTATAGATAAAAATAAATACCATTATTTAGATTTATATCCTTTAAGGGTTTTTTTATATTTAGAATATATCAGCCTTTCTACTTGCGCGTGATGGCGTGGTTTGTTCTGAATCAACAGGGGTAGATAGACATGAAAAAAACAATTGTGTTGCTGTGTATCTTGCAGCAGGTAGGTAACTTTGGATGCTATGCTGGTGGGGGCGCTTCTAAAGCCAATATAGAAAAAGAACATCTTTTATCAGGGGATTCGTCCAAGACACTGACCCCGCAAAGACTAGAAGCGAATGCAAACCCTATTGCTTACCCCCAAGACTTTGAAGTGTCCTTCAACAATGCCAAGGCTTACGACACCTCATATCCAGGCCTTGGTTCCTTTATCCAAGACAAGGAATATCTTACCCTTAGACAAAAATTCGAAGGTGCTGACCCCACACCAGCACTTCCTCGCATCCTTGAGTTTATTAGAGAACATAGTCCTTTTTCACAAAAAGATAGCGTGTTATCCCTTGAGGCTGGATCTGCCTACACACCGTGGATGCTGCGCAACAATCACGTTGATGTTATTGCGACAGAAAGCAACAAAGGAGTTTGCAAAAGAAAGAAGCCCAAGCGCTATACCCATGTGCTCGAACAAAGTCCGAAACAGGCCTTAAAAGACAATCCGGATAAAGACATCCTTTTGCTCTCAAACATTCTGCCGGTGAACATGCCTGATATCTCGGCCTTTAAGGGGAGCCGCCTTATCTGCATTGACAATCAGGGCAACGATGTCGGTTTTACCCCTGACCCTAACATATGGGAAGAGGTACCACACGATGGGCCTGTCTTAAAGTCTTTTTTAGATCTTGCGCCACACGGCACATCCCATTCGCCACCGATTCGCTTGCACCTGTATCGCAGAAAAAACTTGAGGTCATCTTGCATACGCTGTTGAGGAGGCAAAAATTTTTCAAATAGCACACCTTTCCTGCGCTTTGAGTCACCATGCACAAAGCTCAGCAAAGGGCCAACTGGCTCCTCGGGCCGGACTCGAACCAGCGACCCAGTGGTTAACAGCCACTTGCTCTACCAACTGAGCTACCGAGGAACACACCCCCTTTATATCAAAAGAGCCCCCCTCCCCTCAAGCAAAAAAACCAAACACTGATTTGACCAAGCGTGATGCGCTTTTTATGTCAGATCTGCCCGCAAACACGCTTAAAGCTATCTTGACTGTGACGCACACATAGATTGCCGCGTCGAAATCAAGATTTCTCCTCGCAATGACGATTTAGGGGCACGCCGCGGTGTCCCAAAGGGCTATTCGCCATGACAACGTGGAAGGGTTCCCCATTTCATAAACTGAAAAACATCATGTTTTCAATTTTTTAAACAAAAATAGACATTTTTTATCTAAAAAGAATAAAAATGATCTCAAAAAGTCAGTGGAGGTTGTTTTTTATGAAAAAAAAAATATTCATCATGTGTGTGGTGCCGCAAGCTTTTAGCTTTGTCTGTTGTGGAGGCGAAACGCAGTCTAAGTTCAGCAGACTCGAGGATCACACGCAGCCGCTTGTGTCTGCTTCTGGCAGGCCAGCCGGCTTTGAAGTGCCGTTGCCGACGCGCCCTATTATGCAGCATTACCAAGGCTTTCAAAGCGCCCTGCAGCAGCAACATCAAATTAACTCAATCACGTCAAGCTATGACACGCCAACAATGCACAATGCAAGAACGCTTTATAACAGGCGCCTTAGCGCATCTTTAAGTCACACATACGGTGGCGTGTGCCCAAGCACACAAGACTTGAAGGCTATCGTCCGCTTTATTGGCCGTGATAAAATGCTTTCGGTGGGCTGCGGCGGTGGTTTGTTAGAGGGCCTTTTGAAGAAGAAAGGCGTTGATGTTCTTGCAACCGATATCACCGTCCCCAACATACACTATACAGACATTGTACCTCTGGACATGCACAGCGCCATAGAAGCGCATCCCAAGCGTAAGGTTTTGCTGCTTTCATGCCTTTGCTGCGATCATTATCCGGATCTGTCTTTGTTTAAGGGGTCTAAAATTATTTCGATTGATGATCGCGGTCAAACGCTAGGCGGACAACCCGATGATGCGGTGTGGGATAATGTCAGTGGTGAACAGCCTCTGGTTATTCCATCGGTTTTAGACATCAAAGGCACGCCCCTGTCGCTTAATTTATATAAAAGAAAGCGGAAGCTTTAAGGCGCCAGACAAAGTCTAGGTGTATCGCTTGTCGGCAAAAAAGCGCTTAAGCAACCGCTGCTTTATGTGCGTGACAAGAGGTTGTAAACGCGGAAGGTTTCAAGCTTGGGGAGCTTGATTTTTTGCACAGGTAACAACTCGACTTTAGCTTGGTCTTTTTCGCTTAAGGTGTCAAAATCGACTTCGCTATGGGCGCCAAATGTAAGATTCATCTTTTTTAATGAAGGCAGGGCTACCTGGATGAAAAGCGCTGAAGACAAAAGCTTGCCCGGTTCTGTGATTTGTTCGAAAGAGGCCAGTTGGAAACCGTCCACCGCTTCATTCTGTCTTTTGAGAAAATGGATACACAGCTTTGAAAGAGCTGGCAGCTTATTTAGAGTCAATTTAGAAAAAAGCACATGAAAATCTAACGATAGGCTTTCAAGCGAGGGAAGGTTCTGAAGCTTCTTAATGCTGTTAACCCCTTCAACCCGCAGACACCTAAGGTAGGGCGTCTTATGCACAGTGGCGGTTGTAACACAATGCCTTAAAACAATCTCTTTAAGATAAGGATAAGGACCAATCTTTTCTGGTGCCATGAGGGGCTCAAAGCCATCTTGCGTATCCACACCACTGAGATAAAGACTTTCCAAGTTTGGCAACTGCCCTAACTGCAGCAACACATCAGAGCACACCACGGTCAATTGACTAATATGCCGATGTGTGATCTCAAGATTCCCATAATAGTTTTCAAGCACCAGTGTTTTAAGGACTGTATAATGCTCCAACCCATCTGATATTTGATAGTCTGTAAGATCGGCGCTTTTGATATGCAGTGTTTGCAGATTCGGCAACGGGCCCATGACGTTAAACCGTGGGCGCCCAATCTCTAAATCCAACACTAACTTGGTTAAGTTAAGCAATTTTAGAGAACCGCTGTAGCTAAAGGGTTCTCCCTTTTCGGTTACAGGCCCTTTCAGCAAAAGACTTTCCAAAGACGGCAAGTTGTTAAGGGTTGGAATTTGGCCATTCGTTGTGTCTGATGCAATATCCAGCGTTTTAAGCCCTGGCTGATCTTGAATGGGTGGGATGACCGTGCACCCATGTAACACCAATGTTTTAAGATGCGGTGCGGCGGGAAGCTCTTTCACCACAGAACAGTTTACAAGACACAAGGTGTTTAAAAAAGAAAGATTAAACACAGGCTGATGTACCGTCCCGCTGCCGCTAATAACCAGTGTTGTTTTGGACAAAAGCTCACACCACATCCGAGGCGTTATGGCTTTCAATGCATTAAAATGCATCCCTTCCTCGTGTGTGTAACACATCGCCTCGTCATCTGTGATTGGCTGTTGATGACTGCTGGGCCTTAGCCCACCATTCATCACAGCCTCAACCAAAACACCCGTTTCGATAAAAGGGATACCGCCACCGCCTTGCAAAAGAAAATCGCTAATCTGTTTGCGCAGCTGAACCGCCATTTCCTGCACCTCGGCGCTTGTCGCCGTGTCTTCGGCGTTTTCCTCTTTAGTACGCCTTTTTTTGCGCGACGGCGTCATGGCTTTGTCTTTCTCGGAAGAACCGTCTCTTTGGCGCTTGGTAGGCGTGATTTTCAATTGAGCCTGTGCAAGGGGTGGGCTGTCAGGCTGTGTGGCCACACTTGCCTGGGATGGCCCGGTTGAAAGAGAAGACACCCTGCCTAAAAGGACTTCTTGGTTTGGCGGTATTTCACCAAAGGGCGCCCCTGAAGAAGGTGCTGAGGACTGGGGTGCCAGCGAATTGCCTGAATTCTGAGATGCGCGCCTCCCCTCTACAAGGTCATGGTCAATGTCGCTGTCAGATGCACGCGGAGAGGTTGCAAGGCCTATTTGTGTTGTACCCAAAAGGCCTGCAAAACACAGCACACCCATATTGTAAATTTTTTTCACTTAACCGTTTGAATCATCATGGCTATTTAGTCAAAATATATTCATTATTTTTCACATTAAGTCAAGAATAACAAATACTTAACAACTATTCTAAAAAAATTGTACAAAACACTAGAGGTTTAAGAGTTGCTTTTGTTTTTCTTGCATGGTTTTGGCGTGAAAGCCTTGGGTTAAGTCAAGAAAAAGCCTGTGCCAGTTAAGCTGCACGCCAAGGCGTGTGAGGGCTGATCCAATGCCCACCGCAGCCCGATCTAGAAACACAAACTCTCGGGGGGGCATCACGCCGCCTTCGGCACGCAAAATCTGGTGCACCTCAAGCGCCACCGCGCGCCCCTCGTCACCGCTGATATCATGCATCAGGGGACGCTTTGTATCATCCAAAAGCGGCGCATATAAAAAACCAGCCCACAAATTAAGCGCTTTCATTAAGGCAGGCGACAGCTTTTGAAAGCCAATTTTTGTATAGGCTTTGTGCATCAGTGCATCATCTTTTTGCTGCAGGCCCTTGAACAAAAGCAAGATGCCTTCGATCACGCGCGGCGCAAACACGCGCACACAGCCAAAGTCCAAAAGATTGATCGCATGGGTTTTGTGGCAAACGGTGTAGTTGCCAAGGTGTGGGTCGCCATGCAGCAAACCCAGCTGATAAAAAGGGCGCCACCAAGCCCGAAAAAGCCTGCGCCCCAGCTTTTCGCGCACCGGTTGCGAGGCTTTTTGAAACTGCAAAAGCGGCACACCCTCAAGCCAAGACAGCGTTAAAAGACGCTTTGTTGAAAGGCTTGGGTAAACCGACGGTACCAAAACGCCCTCTTCGTCTTCAAGGGCCGCTTGAAACCACGTGGTGTGGCGCGCCTCTTGCGCATAGTCAAGCTCTTCATACAGACGATCCTTCAGCTCGGCCTGCAGGTTTTGGGTGAAAAGGGCTTTGCCAAAACGTTCGTAAAGGCGGCACAAAAAAGCCAGGTGACGCAGATCCGTTGCAATCACCTCTTCCATGTGCGGGTACTGCAGCTTAACGGCCACCGCTTCACCCTTTAGCGTTTGTGCTTTGTGAATTTGTCCAAGCGAGGCGGCAAACGTCGGCTTTGGATCAAACGTTTTAAACTTTGCTTGCCAGTCAGCGCCTAATTCAGCCGCCATTCTGCGCTTCATAAACAAAGGGCCCATGGGTGGTGCCTGGTTGCTAAGGGTCAAAAAGGCCTCGGCATAGGCCGGCGGCAACATCCCTGGCACTGTTGCCAAAATTTGCCCTATTTTCATCAAGGGACCTTTAAAGGCGCCCAAATCTTTTGTCAACGCCTCTGCCAGCTTTTGATGATCGGGCTCTTTGCCTAAACGCTCTTCAAGACCTTTAAGGAAAATTTTTCCAAAAACGCCTGCGGTTTTTAACGTGCGTCTTAGATTTGCCGTCGGAACATCTTCGTTTGTGGTTGTTTTCTTTGACTTTGTCATCGTGTGCTTGCACTGGCCATGGGGACTATGGTAACCACAATAAAAACAAAAGAGAAGCGCCTAAAGGTTTGAATCCTAGCTTCTTGACGTCCTTAAAGGTTCAACATGTTGTTTCAAAAATACCCCTCACTGATGAAGGCAATCTTGCCTTGCGTACTTTTTGTACTCGGTTTTCAATCTTTGTACGCTGATGCTGCAGATAAACCCACAAAAAAAGTGCATGCCATCGCCATGCGGGGCACACCTAACTATCAAGAGGGCTTTACCCACTTTGATGGTTATAACGCTGATGCACCCAAAGGTGGGGATGTGCGTTTTGCGGTGATTAAAAATGGTTTTGACACCCTGAATCCGTTTTTGATAGGCGCCACCTGCGCCGAGGGCGTGGGCCGCTATCACTATCTTCCCTATGATACACTGATGGAAAAATGTCCCTTTGAGCCCTACACCCTTTATGGGCGCTTGGCCCAATATGTTGAGGTAGCCGAAGATCGCTCGTGGGTGATTTATTACATTAACCCCAAAGCACGTTTTGCTGATGGATCACCCGTTTTGGCCTCGGACGTTAAGTTTACGTTTGAAACATTGGCCAAAGAAGGCGGCCCCACCCATAAAACCTATGCCGCAAAAATCAAAAGCATCGACGTTTTGTCGCGCTATGCCGTTAAGATTACCTTTAACCCCCTGCCCAACGGCACCTATGATCGCGAGGCACCGTTTGTGCTTGCACAACGCATTGTGCTTTCAGAAAAAGACATCAAAGAAAACGGCTTTACTGACCGCGGCATGAAACCTTTCTTGGGCTCGGGCCCTTATGCCGTCAAAGCGGTTGACGCAGGGCGCGCGATTACGTTTAAGCGCCGCGCCGACTATTGGGGCAAAGATTTGCCTTGCGTAAAAGGCCTTTATAACTTTGACACCTTAACGTACGAGTATTTTGGCTCGACAACCGTCGCCTTTGAAGCCTTTAAAACAGGCGACATTCATTATTGGTCTGAGGCTGACCCCCAATGCTGGCACAACAATTACTCTTTCAGGGCAGTGGTTGACGGCCGCGTCAAAACACAGGTGGTCTCGTTTAACGATGCCGCGGTTGTGGCCTTTTTGATTTATAACTCAAAGCGCCCCCCTCTTGGCCAGCCCCTTGTGCGCAAAGCCTTAGGCCTTTTGTTTGACTTTGACTGGATCAACAAAAACCTGTTCTATAATGCGTTGCAACGCAGTGCCAGCCATTATGCCGACACCCCCTTTAAAGCTGAAGATGAATTAACCGATGCACAAAAGACCTTGCTTGGCACGCTGAAGTCACCTTTGCCCGATGGCGCAATGGACACCTTGGATCCTGTTTTTGAAAGCCAAGGTAAAGGCATGCGCCCGGCCATTAGAAAAGCCCATGCCCTTTTAAAGCAGGCAGGATGGGTTTACAAAGACGGCCTGATGCGCAATGCCAAAACGGGCAAACCGCTTGTGCTGACGCTGATTTTAAGCGGCAACCGCTTTGACAAGCTGGTTTTGTCTTACAAACGCGTTTTGCAAAAAGCGGGCATTACATTGCGCCTTCAAGTGATTGACAGCGCCCAACATCAAGACCGCGTTTTAAAGCGTGATTATGACATGATGATCACCTTTTATGGCACAGGCCTGTCACCGGGCGTTGAGCAAGAGCTTTATTATGGCAGCTACTTTGCCGATGTACCCTCGCGCAATCATGCAGGCGTTTCGTTGAAAGTGGTTGACGAGCTGTGCGACCGTGTTATTGACTCGAAAACATCAGAAGAGCAGCAGGCCCTGATGCGTTTGTTGGACCGTGTCTTGCGCTCGCAACACTTTATGACGCCTCTTTTTTATCGGGGTACCGAGCACGTGGCCTTTTGGTCGCATATGCACCACCCGCAATTGACGCGCATCTTTGTGCCCTCAATTTATGCCTGGTGGTACGAGAAACCCTAAAACCAAAAATGTCATCGCAAAGGCGAAGCCCCGGGTGATCCACTTGCCGCGCACCTCAATTGGCCAAAGCACAGGTGGATTGCCACGTCGAAACAACGTTTCTCCTTGCAATGACAGTGTAGAAGGCATCTTAAAAATTTTGACCATGGCTGGGTTCTTGTGGTAAAAAGGTCCAAATGTTCCCAAAAACAATAGGCTTTTGTGAAAGACCCATTGCGCCTTGTTATTTTAGCCGCTGGACAGAGTAAACGTTTTCTCTCGCAAACGTCCAAGGTTTTGCATCCTTTGGCAGGCAAACCTATTTTAGATCATGTGCTGACAACGGCTGCAGCGCTTGAGCCTGAGGAACTGATTGTGGTAGCCTCGCACGCTTTAACGCAAGAGACGCTGTTTCAAGACATGGTGCAAGGACGCAACGGACGGGTTGTGGTACAAGACGAGCCACGCGGCACCGCCGATGCCCTTTTGTATGCGCTAGAACACTCAACCCATCAAGACGCCAATCTGTTGGTATTGATGGGCGATGCCCCTTTGGTGCCTGCACTGCTTTTGCACCAACTTGTGGACCACCCCAAAACAGCGCACGAGACAATCGGCCTTGTGGCCATGCGCCCCGACGACCCCAAAGGGTATGGCCGCTGTCTTTTAGATGACAGGGGTTTTGTCAAGCGCCTTGTGGAAGAAAAGGACGCCAACCCCGCTGAGAAAGCTGAAACACTTTGCCACACAGGCGTTATGTGGTGTGCGCCCGCCGCCATTGAGCTTTTGACCAATATCCCGCCAAGCCCCGCCACCAAAGAGCTTTATTTAACCGCGCTGGTTGAGCATGCCCTTTTTAACGACCAAAAGACCTTTTTTATCGAGGGCAGCGCCAAAAAGTTTTTAGGTATTAACACCAAGGCTGATTTGGCACACAGCGAGGCCCTTTTGCAAGACGAGCTGCGCGCTGAAGCTTTGGCACGCGGCGTCACCCTTAAAGACCCAGCATCCACTTTTTTAGCGTGCGACACACAGCTGGACGCCGATGTGGTGATTGACCCCTTTGTGGTTTTTGGCCCCGGCGTTGTGATTGAGAAAGGCGCGCATATTAAATCGTTTTGCACCCTGTCACACACGCACGTGGAAAAGAACGCTGTCATTGGCCCTTCAGCCCACTTGTCAGAAAAAACACACGTGGGGCAAGAGACGGTTTTGGGGAACTTTGTTGAAGTCAAACGCAGCACCCTTGGTAAAAAAGTTAAAGCCAAGCACCACACCTACTTGGGCGACGCCACACTGAAAGATCATGTTTTGGTGGGAGCCGGCACAATCACATGCAATTTTGATGGCGCCAAAAAGCATCAAACGGTTCTTGAAGAAAACGCTTTTATTGGCAGCAACACCGCGCTGATAGCACCTTTAACCATTGGAAAAAACGCCTTTGTGGGCGCCGGCAGCACGCTAACGCAAAACGTGCCCAGTGATACACTGGCAGTGGCACGCGCAAAAACGTCACTGCACCCTTGTAAAAAGAAAAAAAATCTTAAAACCTTATAACAACCCTAAACCATTGGAGCAAAGTACAGTCTTATGTGTGGTATTATTGGCATTACTGGGCAAACTGATGTGCGTGAGGCTCTTTTAGAAGGCTTAGAGCGCCTTGAATACCGCGGATATGATTCGGCCGGTATTGGCTTGTGGAACAAGGAAGCCTTGTGGCGCACACGCTCGATTGGGCGCATTCAGGCCCTGCGTGACTGCATCGCACAAAAAGCCCAAGCCAACGACAGTATTGCCAGCAATGCAGGCATTGGCCAAACACGCTGGGCCACCCATGGCAATGTGACGCTTGAAAACGCGCACCCACACGGCACACAAAACGTGCTGGTGGTTCAAAACGGTATTGTTGAGAATATGGAAGCCTTGCGTAAACACTTTGAAAACGAAGGCGCTGTTTTTGAAAGTGAAACCGACGCTGAGCTGTTCTCGTATGCGCTTGAGCGCGCATTAGCGCAAGCCGCGCAAACAAAGCCTGTGCAGCAAGAGCACTTGCCTGCTTTGGTGGCCAACACATTGAAGGGTTTTGAAGGCTCGTTTGCGGTTTTGTTTTTAGTGCGTGGTTTTGAAGACACGCTGATTGCCTTCAGGCAAGGCCACAACCCGTTAGCCGTTGGCTATAAAAACGGCGTGTGTGCAGCAGGTTCAGACGCCATTAGCCTTGGCAATTTGGTCGAACAGATTGCTTACCTTGACGATCAAGAGCTTGCCCTGTTGTCTGCAGATGGCATCACCCTTTGGCACAAGGGTCAGAAAAAGCAGCCTGCGTACAGCAAACAACACCCCATGGACAATGTTTTGTGCCGCGGCGACCACCCGCACTTTATGCACAAAGAGATTTGGGAGCAGCCCAAAGTGGTGCATGCGCTGCTTGATCACTATACCCACCATATTCACCGGCTTGATTTGCCCAAAGTACCCTTTAAGTGGAGCGATCTTTCGTTACTGCGCTTAACGGCTTGCGGCACGGCCTCTTATGCGGCCATGCTGGGCGCCACGTTTTTTGAGATGTGGGCTCACTTGCCAACACTGATGGATGTGGCCTCTGAGTTTCCGTTAAAAGTTCCCTCGTTTCCCAAAGGGGGTGCTGTGGGCTTTATTTCGCAATCAGGCGAAACCGCAGACACGCTGGCGGCTTTAGGTCACGCCAAAAAGCACCATCAACACACGTTTTCTTTGCTGAACACAACAGACAGTGCCATGGGCCGCCTTTCGGACACCATTTTCCCATTATGCGCCGGCCCCGAAATGAGCGTGGCCTCAACAAAAGCTTTTGTCGCCCAGCTTTTGGTGTTGATGTTTATCGCGCTTGAGGCCGCCAAAGAGCGCAAGACGCTTTCAGACAAACAACGCGGCGACATCATTGATGCCTTTGAGCAACTGCCTGACGCCTTGGCCCAAACCCTGGCCTTGTCACACACGTTTCAACAAAAAGCCCAAACGCTTGTGGGCGCCAAATCTATGCTGTATTTGGGTCGCGGACCTTTCTTTGCCATGGCGCTTGAGGGTGCCCTTAAGATGAAAGAGATCACCTATATTCATGCCGAAGGTTATGCCGCCGGCGAAATTAAGCATGGGCCCATGGCTCTTGTCGAAGAAGGTCTGCCGGTTTTGATTTTAGCACCTTCTGGCCCCTTTTTCTTAAAAACGCTGGCCAACATTCAAGAGGTTATGGCGCGCGGCGCCAACGCCCTTATTTTAACCGACGAAACTGGTTTTACGGCCCTTAATACACTGCAAAAAAAGCACGCCCTGGTCTTGCCTGACGTGCCTGAAGTGTTGTCTGTTTTCACGCAAACGGTGGCCCTGCAGCTTTTGGCTTATGATGTTGCCGCGGCCTTGGGCCATGACGTTGACCGACCCCGCAACCTGGCCAAATCGGTCACCGTTGTGTAGCGCGCACCTTAAAACTTATTTGAAAAAGCGTCCCAGCCTTTTCATCCCACGCTCTATCTCTTTCGTCGTTCTTTGGGTGCCGCGAGCCACTTCGGCGGCGGCTCTGTTGGTGGCACGCGCCACTTCGGCAACCGCTCTGTCAGTTTCTCTTGCGGCGGCATCAAGCGCCTTTTCGGTTTCCTTTTCAACGTTTTGCCGCAAGCCCTCTGCAGTGCTTTCTTGCACCAAGCCGTCATGCGCCGTGAAAAAACGAAGGCCTGATGCCAACCTTAGTGGGCACACCGTTGATTGTTCAAGCGTATTAAAGCTTTCATTGTGCACACAAAGACCGTTGTTATAGGCTTTTGGCATGCCTTGCAAGAACGTGTAGCCGCTATCTTTTTCATCAGCGCCCTCAAGAATAAAAGCTTTACCCTCTTCACTGATCAGTGCACCAAGGGATGCCGTCACCCACCCACATGGATGCTGCACTTTACCTTGATGCGTCAGCATGCGCTGCCTTTTATCAAACGGCTCAGCAGATGGCTCAAAACCAGCACCCACGCTTTTGACTTCGTCATGCCCAAGGCACACCATGCCCTTTAAAAAAATCTCGACCAAATAAAAGGTTTGATCTGGTAAATAAGGTTCTTGTTGGGGGTCAACCAATGTAAAAGGCCTGTCATAAACACGCACAAACACTGAATCTTTCACCTCTTCAACCGGGTGCAGCGTATAGCCCGACCTTGATTGCGTGTTTGTTCCAAACCACGTTGTCTCGCCATCACGTGTTGGAAAGGTAGGTTGCGGCAAAACATCCTCACTTTGGGAAAGATGACGCAAAATATGGGGTGTAGTCTCTTTGGCCAAATCTGAAAGACCAGGCGCTTCTTTCCAATCAGCGCGCCGATCCCACGTTGCTTTTAAAACTTGGGCAAAAGCTTCAAAACGTCCTTGAGGCTGCAAAAAGCCGTGGCAATCAATCGCCCAACTTAAAGGCAACGTAAAGGCCTTGGGCTCTTTATTATCCATCATGATATTGCCGGTGAACCCACGCAGAGTGGACTCTCCTTGAAAAAAGATATGACCTTGTTCGGTTAGCTGCATCGTGCCCACATCACCGACAGGTGCCGGCCATACTGGCTGGGATACGGCTGCTTCAAGAACAGAAACGTTTGGATCGGCTGTTTGCGTACAAGATGCCGCTTGGGGTTCTTCTTGGCCGTCTTTCAGCACAACAGCAAAGCTTTGCGTGCTTGCTGTCATCAATAACACCACACAAAACCGCTGCAGCGCTAGGTGATTAAAACGTATCAAGGGATTGAACGAAAGAGATTGAAGCTTCATAAAAGATCCTTTGGTAAAGATGAATGGCTTTAAAAAATAAATTAAATCAATAGATTAAAATCTATAAAACATTTTTATGATAAAAAACAACGTTTTATACAAAAAAGAGATCGGCATGCTTTTTGCCTTTTTAACATTAAATACTCTTTAGGCTCAATAGCATGTCTGCTTTTCAAAAAGTCTTTTTTGCTTTCATCGTTTGCGGAAGCTTTATCTGGCAACCACAAGGCCTTTTGGCACACAAAGATATTGATAAAAAATTTGAAGCAGTGAACTTAGGGGGTGACAGCAGTCCCACTGCCCCACCCGAGAACGACATGCCCCCAGCATATGATAATGTCGTCAACTCCCAGGAAGGACAGAAACAAAGTTGGGGCGAGATGTTCAAAGAGTGGGGCCAAAAGCTTAAGCAAAGTAACCCTTTTAGAAAAAAAACAGCAACAGAAAAAACGATTAAGAAACATCGCGCTTTAAAAAGACAGCTTAAACCGCGGATTGAAAGTCTTGAGACGGTTTTGGCAGAAGCAACGACCGAGCTTGCGAACGCTACTGAGGATCAAAAAAGGATCGGACAAAAAATGAAAGCAGCCGATAGCGCAATCAAAGCACTTGACGACGATCTTTTAAGAGTTGACACAAACGTTGCAAAAGGGGAAAGATCCGTTAAAAAGGTTCTAATCAAGCTGATTGGGCAAGATCCTGCATCTAAATACCGAAGCGCCAAAGAAAATTTCTTCGAAGCTCAAAGAATTTTTCATGGCAGGCAAGCCAGTTATCTTAATCTTCGGCAAACTGAACTAGAGGAGCTTGTACCGAAATGTCGCGACATGAAAAAAACATTAGAAGATCACCTCAACAGCATTTGTAATATCAAGGAATCCCCAGATAAAAGATATGACGGCTTTGACGCTTTAAAAAAAGAGCAATACACGCAGATTGACAGCGACATTAAAAAGTCAAGAGAACTGGTTTCGGTGACACAAGAAAATCTGCGCGAATTTAACAAATTAAGGAAGAAATTTTTCAAAAAATGCAACGAGGCCGTTAATGCCATGGGCTCGACACTGCATAAAGTGTTTGTTAAGTTGCCACAAAAAGGTTTTAACGCAGCACGAAAAAAGTTTGCAGCGATTAAGCAAAGATTTAGTTCGCGCACAAAGCCTGGGGGGGGGGGCTCGTCTGACATACACATCTCGTTAACATCCACGTCACCGGTAGTGAACTAAATCAATGCCACCCTTGTCTTTATTGTAAGGCGGGCTTGGCATTGGGGAAAGATGGTACCTTAGACGCCTGACTTTTGTGCACCACCTCTTCAGTCGTTTTGGGGGAGAGGGTGTGCCCTATCAGCAGCCTTGTTCCCGCCGCAAAACGCAAGGGACACGGCTTAAAAGCTGACTGACGATAGGTAGCCATGCGTGAAAAGGCCCACTGGCCGGGCTGATTATCGACCCCTACCGGCTTCATGGCCACAATATGCATCTTGCCACGGCTTGTGCCTTTGGCTGCCTGCCACACCCCCACGCCGCCGATATCAAACAGTGACAAAACATGCTGCGCCTGTGGTGTTTCTTTTAACGAGGCATGAAGCACCTTGCGTTGGCTGTCAGGGTGCACAATCCACGCCTCTTCAACTTTCTCACCCACGCGCACTGCTTGCTGGGGCGTGTCATCACCTTTGGAACGCTCAATCAAAGTGAGTGCACCAATTTGCTTGCTTAAGGGCCCCTGCAAATCGTTTGTGCCCAAACACGCCATGGCGCGTACCCAAAAAAAGCACAGGGCTTGCGCACGCGTTTTGGCAGCATCTTTGCGCTCTTTGACTGTAAAAATCAAAGGAACCCACAGGTTGTTTCCATCGGCATTTTGCAATTGCACCTTGCCTGGCCACAAAACCACCTGTAACGCATTTGCTGGCGTTTCGCGCCCATCACCCTTGATAAAGCGCCAACCGTCTGCGCCGGGTGCTTGGCCGCCGTTTTGGCCGCCCAAACGTTGCGGCACATGGGGACGTTTTAAGAAACCGTCTTCACGGATACCGCCCTTACTGTCTGCGTCTTGCTGCGTTATCTCGGCATTCCACGGGCCAAAAACATGCGTTGCTTCTTCGGCACAGGCAGTTGCATGATCTTTAGGCTCATCAGGTTGTGGCCCCTTTGCAGATGGTAAGGCTGTCGTTGGAAAAAGAGCTGCAAGTCTTTTGTCACGCTCGGCGCCCAAGGCCTTTAAATCGGCATAAAACAAAGCCGTTGCCATCTCTTTTATAAAGGCCCTGCGATCACTTTCTGCAATAAAACTGGTCAAATCTTTTTCATAGGCTAAAACACCTTTTTGAATCTGGACCTGCTCTTTAGGCAGCAACGGCATTAAAAGGGTCGCAGCCTCTTTAAGGCAACCCTTAAAAACCACGCTACCAGCGGCATACAAGATGACACGCGCTTTATCACCTTTGACGCAGGGCTCAAAAAAAACCTCTATTGCCTGGGGCTTTTTTTTAAGCGGCTTGGTTCCTAAGAAAAAATCCCCTTTTAGAAAAGAGACCCCGCACAAAAAAGAAAACAAAAAACAAAAGACAATTCTTGTAGTCATTTAAGAAGACCCACACTCCATTTATATCTATTTTAGATACAAAAAGATGAAAAAAGAGAAACCTCTTTCAAAAAAGCCGCGCACCTTTGCTTTCACAATGCCGAAAGCACATCTTATTGATTGAAAAACGTTTTATCTGTGACAGGCTACTTACAAGCGGGCAACAATGCTAAAGCTGCCTAAGCGCTTCATTGGCAAGCATCATTAGGAATGGGCCTTGTCTAAAATCACGCCGTGATGCACCAACGCTTCGCGAATAAAAGCGGTGATATGTTCAACACTTTGTTCGGCGTCGATGCCAATACAGCGAAGCGGGTTGTCTTCGATCAACTGATCAAATCCTTGCATGACACGCTGCCGAAACGCAATATCTTGCAAGTCATAATGATTTTGATGCTTTGAAGACCCACGCTTTTCGGCCAAATGAGCGCCTAACCTAAACACAAAGGTAATATCTGGCTTAAAATTACCCAGAACCATTTTATGTAGCTGCATAAGCGTGGGTTGCGGCACCCCCAGCGCGAACCCTTGATACACAGTTGTTGAATCTAAAAAACGATCACTTAAAACCCACTGCCCTTTTTCAAGAGCGGGCTGGATCACTTTTGTGACATGCTCGAAACGCGCCGCCGTCATTAACAGCGCCTGTGTTAAAGGCTGCGCATCGCGACCTTGTTCACCCAGCATCACATTGCGCAGTTTTTCAGAAAACGGCGCACCGCCGGGCTCTCGTGTTGTGATGTGATCAATACCTTGCTTGGTCAGAAACTGGCTTAAACGGTGTATTTGTGTTGTTTTACCAGCGCCATCCCCCCCCTCAAAGGTGATAAAAAGGCGTTTTTGCACCTGTGTGCTCATGCGGACAAACCTGCTTCCTCGACCACAAAAAGCCCCGCAATCGCTTGATACAAACGTGCCCATTGCCGACCTGCCCAAGACAAACGTTTGACATCTTGCCCCACCACAAGCGGCACCGTCTTCAGCGGCAAAGAAGGTGATGTAATTTGCAGCAGACCACCGGCATCACCTTTTTTAAAGGGAGCCTTCAGCGTTTGTTCAACGCAACGCACCCTGACACGCGTTTTAAGACCGCGAGGATACGCCACCACAATATCATGCGGCGCCACAACAGACACCTGCTTTTGCACACCTTCTTCCACCGCCACACGCCCCACAACATCACCTTTTTTAAACAGTGTGACGGTGTCAAAATTTTTGAACCCCCAGTTCAGCAAAGAAAAGGCTGCCCGCGCCCGCGCGGCATTGCCCGACAGACCGTTAATCACAAAAACCAAACGCCGCCCTTTCTTTTTGGCCGAGCCCAACAAACCATATCCCCCTTTTTCGGTGGTACCCGTTTTAAGGCCATCGCCCAAGCCGCGATGCACAAGGGGGTTGCGATTGTATTGTTTGATTTTGTTGTGTGTTAAGAATTTTTGCGCATAAAAACGCCGGTACATCTGGGGAAAGTCCCGAATGGTTTGAATGCCCAAACGCAAGATATCGTAAGCCGTCGAGACATGATCTGAGTCAGGCCATCCGGTCACGTTTGTAAAATGACTTTGGCGCAAGCCAAACTCTTGTGCCAGGCGATTTGCCTCAGCCACAGCCGCCTGCTCGGATCCATAAAGCCCTTCGGCAAGCGCAACCGACGCATCATTGCCCGAGTGCACAATCACCCCTTGCAAAAGCTGTTCTAGAGTCACGTCTGAAGCAAGCTCTAGAAACATGCGCGAGCCTTGCATATGGCGCGCTTTAGCACTCACCCGAACCAAATCTTGCAAAGAGGCCTGGCCGTTTTTCAGCTTTGCAAAGGCCATATAGACCAACAGCACCTTTGTCATGGATGACGGCGTCATTGCTTGATGCGCGTTTTTCTCAAACAACACCGTATCGGTCAGCATATCGTACAAAATGATCTGCTTCGCACCATCACTAAAGGGCACACTGGGCGTGTAAGTCGCGCCTGAATGTGCAGCCTTTGCAAACACAAGCAAAATAGCAACACGCGCAAAGAGGTGTAAAAAAAAGGGTCGGTTTTGAAGAGCCATGCCTTTGTTATGAAAAAAGTTATTGTTTTTTGCAAGTCACTTGTGCAAAAGGCAGTGTGCACCGCACGTTACCTTGTGCGCAAAACACCCCCAAAGGCAGTCATCATTTGACAACTTTTAAAGCCAGGCTATGGGCTGCCTCTTTATAAAGTTCACTTAAAGTTGGATGGGCATGCACCATTGCGACAAGATCAAACACGCTGGCACCTAAATGCATGGCTAAAACGCCTTTGTCTATCAGTGTCTCGGCATCCTCACCAACAATATGCACACCCAAAAGGCGCCCCGAGGTGCGATGCGCCAGCAATTTCAGAAACCCCGCCGTGTAGCCTGCCGCTTTGGCCCTGCCGTTTGCCGCATAAAACGCCTTAGCACTAACGTACGGAACATCTTGCGTTTTCAATTCTTTTTCAGAAAAGCCAACCGATGCGATTTGGGGGTCGGTATAAATCACGGAGGGAATCAAGCCATACTGTAAAACGTTATGCTGACCTGCAAAATGTTGAATCAGCACCTCGGCTTCTTTTTCGGCCTTGTGTGCTAACATAGCACCACCAATGGCATCACCTACCGCATAAACGCCAGGCTGAGATGTTTGAAACCCATCATCCACAATGATAAAGCCATTTTCGTCGGTCTGAACGCCTGCCTCTTTTAAACCAAGGCCTTCTCTGGCGGCTCTGCGCCCCAACGCAAGTAATGCATAATCTGCCTTAAGCTCTTTTGTTTCACCAGCCTGCAAGACCTTGATCTCGGCCGTTTTATCGGTCCCTTTAGCACTTTCCATCGCGGCACCAAGGTAAAAAGTCACGCCAGCCTTTTCAAGCTCTTTTTGCAACACGGCTCGCACATCGTCGTCACAGGCAGGCAAAAGGTTTGGGGCAGCCTCGATCACCGAAACACGTGTACCCAAACGTGCCCAAAACAGTCCAAGCTCAAGGCCAATGTACCCACCACCAACCACAATCAGGGTTTTGGGCAAGTGATCCAAGGACAACGCTTCATCAGACGACAAAAGACGCGCATGCTTTGGCAGCTGTGGCGGCATAAAGGGAACAGACCCCGATGCCAGCACAATGGCTTTTTCAGCCAGCAACTCTGTTTTGCCGTCTTTGCTTTGAAGGCTGAGCGACCGCCCACCCGTTAGCTGTGCTGTGGCTTTGAGATGTTCAACACCCGCTGCTTTAAACAAAGTGCCAATACCCTGCTCAAGGGCACCAATTGTCTGCTGACAACGCTTTTGAATCGCTGGCAGTGAAAAACCCACCTCTTGCGCCTTAAGGCCCATATCTTTCACATGCAGCACTTGATGGTACACATGCGCTGTGTGCAGCAACGCCTTCGAGGGAATACAGCCACGCTGCAAGCACGTGCCCCCCAAGCCGTCTTTTTCAATGCACACAACCCGAAAGCCTTTTTCAGAGGCTCTCAGCGCCGCCGTGTAGCCCGCAGGGCCACCACCAATAATTGCAAGATCACATTTTTTCGCCATATCACAAGGTGATAACGGTTTTACAAAAATTTACAACCCCCCTGCACAAAGGGGGTACGCTATTCCTTAGAACGCAGCATCGCTTTCATGCAGTGCAAACAAAGCGTTTTTACGCTTTTCAAGCTGAAGGATCTCTTCTTCGGGCGCCATGCCATCACCCTCACTGATGCCACCTTCTTCCCCATCGGGCTGACAACTGTCTTCACACTGCTGATAAATGTCACGGCAGCCATGGCCACCACTGAAATAGCAAATTACATTTGTTTTAAGACATTTGTTGCGGCACTGCTGCTGCGGCACTTGCTCGGGCTCGCCCCACGCATAAAGCATGACACACGAAAAACCAAAAAAAACAAAAAACAAGGTAATGTTGATTTGATAACGCACCATTCAAACCCCAAAGGATACCACTCACCTTCCATTCACTATAGCTAAAATAATCAAAAAAATCACTCAAGCATGTCCAAATACCTCTGTTTTAGATGTTTTTTATTGCGAAGAAAATGACTTCTTGGTAAAAAGGCGATAAAAAAGGCCCTTTTTATTTCTTTACTTTTTTGTTAAGGTTGGCGTTGACGTTGTTTTTGTTTTACGCTTTTTTAAGGCATCTTTTGTATTCAAATAAGAATGGGATGTATGCATAAAAGCAGACAGACCAGTGGTGCTGTGTTAAAGATTGAAATGGTTATTAGTCGACTCTTATGAAAATAAACTCTTCGCGCCGACACGGGCAAAGCAACCGTGGCAATCGGTTTCCCTCAAAAGACAGTACAATTGAAAGCGTGGGCCCTGCGGGCAAAGTACGCGGCAACCTGCAACATCTTGTCGATCGTTACATGGCTTTAGGCAAAGAGGCTTTAGGTGGCAGAGATTTCGCCGAAGCTGAAAGCTTTTTTCAACATGCCGAACATTACAGACGCCTTTTAGCCCAACACAAAGCCACTAAGGTACCACCTAAAAACGCACCGTCAGACGACAGCGGCGCCAGCAAACCAGGTGAAAACGCGGCCCCCTTAAAAGAAACGCCCACCACACAAAGAACAGCAGAAGCGGCTGCAGCCACTGAAGAATTGCCCTCGTTCCTTGTCACGTCAGAAGCGCCCAAAGAAACAGCCAAGGAAGCGCCACCCAAACCAGCTGAAGAAAAGCCGAAAACACTGAAACGCACATCGGTTGCGGCTAGAAAGACACCATCTAAAGCAAGCACTAGCAAAGCAAGCACGCGCACTGCTTCCCCCAAAGCAGAGGAGTAGCGCTTAGAACGGAGGGCGCATGGAGAAGTTAACAGCTAAAGCGCAAGAAATTGTTCAAAAAGCACATTTTTTTGCAACAGAGCAGAAGCACCAAAACTTTCTTCCCCTCCATTTGTTGCATGCGCTTTTGCAACACGAAAAAAATCTTGCGGAAGATGTGTTGTTACAAGCGGGTGTAAAGCTGGCCGATCTTAAGGCTGCCGTTGATGCAAAACTGACACAACTGCCCCTTTCAACCGAGGCCACACCCAAGCCTTATATGTCGTCCGAGCTGGCGCACGTGCTGCAAGTTGCCGAAAGCATTGCCAAAGAAAAAGGCGATCAGTTTATCACCCTGGATACGCTGCTATTAGCGCTTTTTAAAGCCCCTGGTGTTGTGAAAACGCTTTTAGAAGAAAAAGGCGGGCAACTGAAAGCCGCGAGGGGCTATATTGATAAAATACGCCAAGGGCGGGCGGCTGACAGCGACAACGCCGAGGCCACCTATGACGCCTTACGCAAGTATGGCAAAGACATGACCGCCCTTGCGCGCGAAGGCAAAGTGGATCCCGTCATTGGGCGCGATGACGAGATACGCCACACCATTCAGGTTTTATTAAGGCGCACCAAAAATAATCCGGTGCTGATTGGCGAGCCAGGCGTGGGCAAAACCGCCATTGCCGAGGGTTTAGCCCACCGCATTATTCAGGGCGATATTCCGGACACCCTTAAAGACACCACGCTGATTTCACTGGACATGGGCGCTTTGATTGCAGGCGCAAAGTTTAGAGGTGAGTTTGAAGAACGCCTAAAGGCCGTTCTGTCTGAAATCATCGCCAGCCAAGGACGCATCGTTTTGTTTATTGACGAGCTACACACTTTAGTGGGCGCCGGCAAAGCAGATGGCGCCATGGATGCCTCGAACATGCTAAAACCTGCCTTGGCGCGCGGCGAATTGCATTGCATTGGCGCCACCACCCTTGATGAGTACAAAAAATATATCGAAAAGGATGCCGCACTAGCCAGGCGGTTTCAGCCGGTTTACGTGGGCGAGCCTTCGGTGGAAAGCGCCATTTCTATTTTACGCGGCTTAAAAGAGAAATACGAGCTACACCATGGCATTCGCATTGCCGACGGCGCCCTGATTGCCGCCGTCAAGCTTTCGGCGCGTTATATTCAAGACCGCTTTTTGCCAGATAAAGCGATTGACTTGATGGATGAGGCCGCCTCGCGCCTTAAGATGGCCGTTCACTCAAAACCCGAAGCCTTGGACAAGCAAGAGCGCCAACTGATTCACCTTAAAATGGAGCAAGAAGCTTTAAAGCGCGAAAAAGACGCCGCCTCAAAAAGCCGCCTTGAAGCTTTAGAAGCGGATATTAAAAAGCGCGAAGCCAACTTGCAAAAATTAACCGCCGATTGGCAAGAGGAAAAAGGGCAGCTGAAGCGCCTTCAGATGCTGAAGGAAGATCTGGACAAGGCACGCCACGACCTTGAAAAAGCACAACGTGACGGAGACCTTGCGCGTGCAGGTGAGCTGATGTATAGCAAAATCCCCACCCTTGAAGCCAGCTTGAAAGAGGCCGAAACGCATCAAGACAAGCACCTGCTGAAAGAGGTGATTGACGCAGAAGATATTGCCGCCATTGTGTCGAAATGGACCGGTATTCCCGTTGATAAAATGCTCTCAAGCGAGCAAGAAAAGCTGCTGCACATGGAAGACGTTCTTTCAAAGCGCGTTGTGGGCCAACAAGAAGCCATCAAGGCGGTCAGCCAAGCCGTTAGGCGCTCGCGCGCGGGTCTATCGGACCCCAAGCGCCCCATGGGCTCTTTTTTGTTTTTGGGCCCCACTGGCGTTGGCAAGACCGAGCTTTGCAAAGCCCTGGCCGCTTTTTTGTTTAACGACGACAACGCTCTTTTGCGCATTGATATGTCGGAATATATGGAGCGACACGCTGTTGCACGCCTTATTGGCGCACCCCCTGGCTATGTTGGCTATGAGGAAGGCGGCACATTAACCGAAGCTGTCCGCCGCCGCCCTTATCAAGTGGTTCTGTTTGACGAGGTTGAAAAAGCACATCCCGAGGTTTTTAACTTACTTTTGCAAATGCTTGATGATGGCCGCTTAACCGACAGCCAAGGCCATGTTGTGAACTTTTCGAACACCTTGATTATTTTAACCTCGAACTTGGGCAGCCAGTTGTTGGCCAGCACAAAAGAGAACGAAGACATCACACCTGAAATCCGCGATGGCGTTTTAAAGATCGTGCGCGACACCTTTAAGCCCGAATTTTTAAACCGCCTAGACGGCCAACTACTGTTTCGCCGCCTGCAGCGCGCTGATATGGATCAGATTACGCAAATTCAGCTGCACGCCGTTCAAACCCTTTTGAAAGAAAAAGACATTGAGATCACCTTTGCAAAAGACGCCATTAGCTGGCTTTCGGATCAGGGCTATGACCCCGCCTATGGCGCACGCCCGCTAAAACGCGCCTTGCAACTGCATGTGCGCAACCCTTTGTCAGAGATGATTTTAAAGGGCACTCTTTTAAACGGCACACACCTCACAGCTGCGCTGCAAACAAGCGCCAAAGGTGACAAAACACTTGTTTTCAAAGCCAATACCGCAAAAGAACTGGCTACCAAGAAAACCAGCTAGCTTTTTTATCAACATTTTGTCAACCCTCCTATGCCCATGATGCAAAACGAGAGGTCGGGTTTTTCTGATGCTCAACGATTTGCACATGCCCACACACAAAAGGAGGCTCGTATGTTACAAAAAAACTTTTTGGTTACTTCTGTCATGTTAGGTTTATGGTTTCTAGCGCCTCACATCAACATGGCCACAGATGCTTCAATGCTTTCAGAGACCCTTCAGGAGGAAAACTTCCAAACGCTCACCGCAGAGCCACCCAAAGACGCTGACACACTGCCAAGTCCCTTGACCTCTCTGCCTGAAGACACACAGCAAATGTTCAAAAGTAGCTATGCGCTTTTAACCGAAACGTTCACCGACCTGCCCACAGAAAAACAACAATTTTTGCGCGACTTCACTCAAAAACTGACCCAAGTCATTGTGCGGCACTGCATGCTGCGCGACATACGCCCCCTATCGGCTCGCCTTTTTGACTGGAGCGATGAGGAAAAAGATTTTCTAGAATCCTTTGGTGGCCCCAAAGCATTTTGCGATGAGCTTGAAAAAGAGACCAAACGCACAACCGAAAGCTTTGACGAAAGCTTAAAAAACTTTCTTGAAAACAACAGCGAAAAAATAAAGGAAAAACTTTTAGAAAACAGCTGACGCTCTGTATCTAAGAGGTGTCACCCTTTTGCCTTTTGACATCCACTCCCATAAAAGACTAAAAAAGATATAAATAAAAAATTTTATATATTTTTATGTCTATGAAGGACTTTTCACGCGCACTATCGTCGCTTTTATCGGGCTTTCTTTTAAGGGGGGCAGCGGTGGCGCAGACTGACAGGCCTGCTTATTGCTTTGCCACCAAACTAGAAGTCATGCCGTGTGCACAACGTGTTCTGGACGCAGAAACCCCACCCCAAACCATAGAGTTTCTGCAACCACCGCCAAGGCAACGCTTTACAAAAAAATTACAAACACTGATTGCAAATCGCTATCGTGATCCTGAGGTGCCGTTTCGCCCGTTACAAGACGAAGATTGGACAGCAAATGATCAACTGATTTTTCAGCTTCTTGGCGGCCAAGCAGTTTTTTTAAAAGCCTTAGATGCGGGACTGCAAGAGAAAACACCGGCTGGCTTTCAGCAAAAAATGAAAAAACTTTTTGAAGTTGCCGACGAAGCGCTTAAAGAAAGAGTGGCGCAAAATCCGTTTTTGCAGTACGGCAGGTTTGAAGAGAACCCAGAGCTGGTTACAAAACTGGGCGGCACCGAAAAGCTTGAGACCTTTTTAGCAACGCAGTTTGATGAACAAGCCGCAAAAGCGCATTTTACGTCGATGGCGCGCATCGCTGAAACAAAAACCATGGGACGCGGTATCTTTGCCACCAAACCCATTGCCGCGCACAGCCTGTTTTGTTTAGGTGGTGGTCAGCTTGCATGGCAACTTAGTGGCGACAAAACAACACAAGAGGTGACCCAACAACGCGAAACGCCCTCTTTGTTTGAGGCCAACTTGGAAAGCTATCACGCCACCGACTATACAACGAATCTGATCTATCAGAGCTCTTGTGGCAATGCTTTGCATCACTTTCATCTTTTTCCCAACAACCGTATTGGCATTGCTGAACTTTTCAATGCACCTTGCACCCACACTGATCGTACTCAACATACCAGCAGCTGCTTAAAGAATACGAATGTTGTGACCACGTTTATACGCACGCAGGCCATGTCACCACACCTGCTTATTTATACCAGTCGCGCCGTTGAGGTGGGCGAGCAATTGTATCGATCGTATGGTGAAGAGTATTGGAAAAGAAAAGCAAAACGCACCAAGGCAGCCTAAGGCCCGTGGCGTGCTTTCGACACTTTGACCGATCGAGCGGCTTTGCACAGCCTGTCTTGCCTTTCAGCTGCCAGATAGATAACCTAAGAGGACGCTCTCAGGGCATAAGATGTCTTGGGCTTTAGGAGAGGTGGCCGAGCGGTCGAAGGCGCACGATTGGAAATCGTGTATGCGGCAACGTATCGAGGGTTCGAATCCCTCTCTCTCCGCCAGATTGAATTCCTCTTGTCATCGCGAAGGTGCGTAGCGCCTGCGGCGATCCACAGGCAAGACACTGGGGCGGCCAAAGCACACTGGATTGCCGCGTCGCCCAAAAGAGCTCCTCGCAATGACCTTCTGGGGCATGCCACGTTACGCTGATTGTCATCAAGAAGGCAATCGCTCTTGTTTTTTGCAGATTTTGTTGGTCTGTCTTATAGATTTTCTTATTTTAGACAAGCGAAAGGCGTTCTCCACCGTTCGCAAGTTTAGCAAATTTTTAAACAAAATCAATATATTAAATGGTTTTTTGTAAAATGCTGGTGGCCAAAGCACAGATGGATTGCCGCGTCGAAACATCAGTTTCTCCTCGCAATGACAATCTAGCCGTCATAGCGAACGGCCAAAGCCGTGCGGCGATCCACATAAAGTGATGAATGTTGACAAAAAAGCATTTTTTATCAATAACATTATTAGTTTTACTGTATTTATTTTTGATATCATGAAAAACATCGCTTTTCTCACCTTACTGTGTGTGTGCCTTGGCAACCTGCCCCTTGCAGCCCTTAAAGGCAAAGACGACGACACACCTGAAAACCCCAAACCTGTGGCGGCAGCGGCAAGCCTTAACGAATCACAAGCCACAACGCCTGCCATGGCCAAAGCGGCACCGCGCAAGGTGGTATCACGTCCCGAGATATTTGTCTTAAACGCTGAGGCGTGCACAATAATGCAATCAACAGCGCCAGGGCAAGCCGAGGAAAAAGAGGACCTTTTAGAAAACGCCGCTCGCGCCGTTGGGTTGCGTATCATGAGTCCACTCACTTTACCCGATGACACAACCGCGCTGATGGCGCCCTTTGCAAATGTGCGTTCTTTGTCTATAGAGGGCGCCACCTTAGGCGATCTGCCTTTGTTGCCGTGCCCTGACAAACTTGAATCTCTTATGCTCAGTCACAGTGTTTTTCAGACAATCCAGAACATAACCGACTACACGAACCTTCATACGCTTCAGATAGTTAACACGTCACTCAGCATTACAGACCAGGGTCCAAGCAAGACAGACCGCCTGGCTGTGCTGACACAATTGCATAAGCTGCGCACATTGAACTGTTGGACCTTGTTCACCTTGGATCACAGAGCACCCGAAGAGAGGGCGCTTTTGATCCGTATTTTAGATAGCAATCCTGAAATTGAAGATTTTACATGTGCCGGCGGCGTGGCCACTGATGTTGTGCAGGCGCTGGCCAATTTACCTTTACGTCGTTTGTTACTCATGAATGGCGAGATTGATAACGATAAATTTGCACTTTTGCCTTTTGGCACGCTGGAAGAGTTACGCTTGCAGGGCACACACACACTCACCAACCTTGAGCTTTTACAGGGTTCTGCCTTGCGTGTGTTCCAGTTGCATAACCAAGCAAACCTTGATGATACGCTGCCGCAGGTGATTTGCTCGATGCCTCACCTTGAGGAACTTGATCTGAGTTATTGCCGTTTAACAGATGAACAGGCTGAGCCCTTGTTGCAACTGTCACAAAGACTGCGTCATTTAAACCTGGACAGCCACGAACCAAGGCTTTCGGACGATATGTGTCAAAGACTGGAAGCAGCCTTTGGTGACAAAGTATCGCTTGCAATTTTTCCCTAAGCGTCCATAAGCCGTCATGGTGAGCAGCCTTTTAAGGCGACGCGGCATGCCCCAAATTGTCATTGCGAGGAGAAATCTTGATTTCGACGCGGCAATCCAGTGTACCTTAGCCGCTTAAGTTTCTGGCAAGTGGATCGCCACAGGTGCCATCAGCACCTTCGCGATGACGAGGAATGCTGTGGCTGTTCGCGATGATGCTCATCTAAACAGCCATCATCTTAACGCCTTCAAGCTTAAGCCACTTGTCAATTAACGCCATCAGCGTTTGATCATGGCCTTTGCCTGCGTACTTTGGGTCAATCATCAACATTTGCAAAGTCGCTTGGTTGTGGGGCCACAAGTGAATGTGCGCATACCCTATCATCTGAACGCCTTGGTATAAAACCAGATGCCTGTGCTCTGCGTGATCAAACGTCCAGGTGTCGGGGTCTTCTTTTTGGTTATGAGCCAGAAAATAGTCGCGGCGAAAGTTTTTAACAGCCTCCCACTCTTTGTCATGGGTGCAGATAACAAAACGCACCCCGTCAAACCCTGACGCCTTTAAGATCTGTTGTATCAAGGCATTTTTACCCAAGGTATACCCGCGGTACATAGGGCCCCTTTTGTGATGCGAGGCCTCATCTTGAATCAAGCGATACTTTAAAGCTTCGTAAGATTTTTGCATGTCAGTGTGTGTACGCAGATAATCACGAAACGCCAGATTTAAAGCCACCTCAGGGTCATCTTTTTCAAAAATATGCAAATTCACACTCAGCTGAGGTGAGCGATAGGTAAAGCTTTTGCGCAGCGGCAAGTTAAAGCCACCTCTGTAATCATAGCCCAAATCGGCTAAGGGTTGATGATCAAAGGTCAGCGTTTTAACCTCGGCCACAATATCAATGTTTGGCTTGGCCGCAAGGCCCGGCACCGCTGTTGAGCCCACATGATGAATGCCCGAGAACTGACTGCCTAAAGCCGCTTTGATCTTATCGGCCTCAACCTTAAACAAAAGTGGCCACTTTGGATCATACGGCACGACCTCAATAGCTTCTGTATCCATTCTTTGGTGCCCTGCAATCAAAATGAGTTTTTGAAAATCACGTCATGTGTAAGGTAGCCTTGTGAATCTTAATTGTCACTTATTTATCTGAACACACTGGATCGCCCATTTGTAGTGATCCTCGGGACAGGTCAGCTAAAAAGCTTGAAATCATAACGGCAAAAAAAAAGAGACGCCAAAGCGTCCCTTTTAGAATACGTAAAAGCAAGAAGAAGGTGCAGCGCACCTTTTCGCTTAGAAGGTTAAAGCGCTACAACGCGGGTGCGCTCTTTACCTTGAATGACCGTGACACGTTGGCCCACAGACAAGCGGGGCTCAAGGCCTTGTGCAACCGAAATCACACGCTCGTCATCCAACTTAATTGAGTATTCAACACCATTCTGGCGTGTCATTTCTTTTTCGGCATAGTGACCCAACGCACCACCGGCCAGTGCACCAATGGCGCCTGCGGCTATAGATCCGTTGCCTTTACCAATGGTTGTGCCTGCTAAAATACCACCAGCTGCACCGCCTACAAGGGCACCTGCCCCCATTTTTCCTTGATCTTTGGGTGACTGGTTGGCAATCACAATCGACCGTGTGCTTAAAATAGTGCCGGCAAATGTTTGACTCATATGGCCCGAATCGCCCACCGAATAATCTTGCCCACCAATGTTAGGGGTACACCCCGATGACACAAGGGCTGTCGCCACAAAAACAGAAGAAAGAAGAAAGCGTAAACGCATGCCTAAAACCTTAAATAAAAATAATATTTAGGCATTACCATAGGTTGTTTTTTACAAAAAAGCAAGATTCACAAAATACATATCTATACTAAAAGACAAATTAGCAAGATATAAAAAAGTTTAACTATTTGAATAAGTTATTTTTTAGAAAGACACTCTTTCAGCAGTGCATTCAACAAAGCGGGGCTGGCGCGCCCTTGCGTTTTTTTCATCACTTGCCCCACAAAAAAGCCAAAGAGTTTTTCTTTGCCGCCTTGATAGGCCTTAACCTTATCGCTTTCGGCCGACAGCACATCGTCAATAAAGGGCAGCAAGTCATCACGCGAGGCCATTTGCTTAAGGCCTTTTTGTTCGACCACTTGTGCTGGCGACATGCGCTGTGCCCAGCTTTCTTCAAACACTTGTTTGGCCATTTTGCCCGAAAGGGTTTGATCTTCTATCATGTCAAGCAACGCCGCCAGGTCAGCAGGCTTAAAGGTGTGCGTTTTAAACGCAACATTATCTTTGTTGCGAGCCGCAATCACATCACCCATAACCCAGTTCGCCAATACTTTGGGCGATGCCTTTTGCAGGTGCGTCAAGGCCTCTTCAAAAAACCATGCGGCATCTAAATCGGCCGTAATAACCGCGGCATCATAGGGATTAAGGCTCAAGGTTGTTTGAAAGCGCTTGGCTTTCGCATCGGGCAGCTCGGGCAGTTGGCTTTTCACCTGATCGACATAGCTTTGCTCAAGCACCAAAGGCGGCAGATCTGGATCAGGAAAATAACGGTATTCTTGCGCGTCTTCTTTTGAACGCATGAGACGTGTTTCTTTTTTCACCGCATCAAACAAACGCGTCTCTTGGGCAATAGTGCCGCCTGCTTCAAGCACATCGATATGACGCTGCGCTTCGTACAAAATGGCCTCACGCATAAAACGAAACGAGTTAAGATTTTTGATCTCAACACGCACACCCAGCGGCTTGCCAAGGGGCGCCACTGACACATTAGCGTCCACACGCAAGCTGCCCTCTTCCATGTTACCATCTGATGTTTCAAGGCACATCAAAACGGTTCGCAGCTTTTTAACATACACCACCGCTTCATCGGCTGAGGTGAGGTCAGGCTCGGAAACAATTTCCATCAACCCCACACCCACGCGGTTCAGGTCAACGCCCGAATAACCCGCCACCGCATCATGCAAACTTTTACCGGCATCTTGCTCGATATGAAGCCGATTAATGCGAATACGCTTGTGATGACCTGCAAGATCGATATCTAGAAAGCCATTTTCCATAATGGGCTTGAAAAACTGAGTAATTTGATAACCCTGCGGCAAATCAGGATAAAAATAGTTTTTACGATCAAATTGTGACTTAAGGTTAATCGTCCCCTCAAGCCCCAGCGACGTTTTAAGCGCTTGCTCAACGCACCTTTCGTTTAAAACTGGCAACATGCCAGGAAACGCCACATCCACAAACGAGACCTGTGCATTGGGCGCGGCCCCAAATTGCGTTGGCGCGCTTGAGAACAATTTGGCATTCGATGCAATCTGCGCATGCACTTCAAGACCAATGGTAAGCGCGTATGTTTCTTTTTCGCCCACAAGCGTAAAGCGTTCAGAGTTGGTTGTGGTCTCAACGTTTTGTTGGGTGGCTTTTGGTGCGGCAACGGTCATGCAACGGCTCCACTTGTGTGACAATGATCAAACTTTGGAAAAGCAGCCGCTTTTTCTAAGCAAAGGGCGGCCTTGAGCATGGTGACCTCGTCGAATGCGCGGCCAATCACTTGCAAGCCCAGCGGCAGGCCATCAGGGCTGAGGCGCGCCGGCACCGACACAGCTGGCAAACCTGCCAAATTAATGGGCACTGTAAAGACATCGTTTAAATACATCACCGTTGGATCATCGGGCACATCACCCAGCGCAAAGGCACCTGTAGGCGCTGTGGGCGTTAACACCACATCAACCTTATCAAAGGCCTGCTGAAAATCATTGGCGATCAATCGCCTGACCTTTTGCGCCTTGCAAAAATATGCCTCATAAGACGACTGCGAGAGAATGTAAGATCCAAGCAAAATGCGCCTTTTTACCTCGGCCCCAAAGCCCTCGTCACGGGTTTTTTGATAGACTTCTTGCAGCTTTTCCGAGGTTGCACGAAAGCCGTAACGCACGCCATCAAAGCGGGCCAAGTTTGACGAAGCTTCGGCAAACATAATCACCGTGTATGTTTGCAGCGCATACTTTGTGTGCGGCAGCGAGATTGCCACAATTTCGGCGCCTTCGGCTTTGAGCCACGCCGCACCCTCGTCCCACATGCGCTGAATATCAGCATCCATTTGTGGCGCCGTGTATTCTTTGGGAATGCCCACCTTCAGCCCCTTGAGACTGCCTTTCGGTGTCGCCTGAAGGATCTGGCTTAAAGGTGGTACAGGCTTGCAGGAAGATGTGGCTTCTTTGACATCGTGCCCACCCATATGCTCAAGCAAAAGTGCGGCATCCTCAACCGTTTTGGCAAAAGGGCCCACCTGATCAAACGAGGACGCCAACGCCACAACGCCCCAGCGCGGCCCCAAACCCTAGGTCGGCGTAAGCCCCACAAGCACACAAAAAGAAGCTGGTTGGCGAATAGATCCCCCCGTGTCGCTTCCAAGCGATGCGGGTGCCAAACAGGCCGCCACTGCTGCCGCAGAGCCACCAGATGAACCACCCGGCACCAAAGGCACCTTGGGGTTTGTTTTAGAGCGCCAAGGGTTTTTTACAGGCCCAAAAAAGCTGGTCATGTTGGATGACCCCATGGCGAACTCGTCCATGTTGGTTTTGCCAAGCAACACAGCGCCCTTGTCTTTAAGGCGCTGCACAACGGTTGCATCATAAGGCGGCACAAAGTTTTCAAGCATTTTCGAGCCTGCCGTCATAGGCTGCCCCTTGATTGCGATATTGTCCTTAATTGCAATGGGAAGACCTTCTAAAGCACGACCCTCACCTTTGGCCAGGCGTTTATCACTTTCGGCTGCCGCCGCAAGCGCCCCTTCATCATCAACAAATAAAAAAGCATTCAAGTCACTTTGGTGAATAGCCTGCAGATAGGCTTGCGTTAGCTCTTGCGCCGAAAATGCTTTTTCGCGCAGGCCAGAAAGTGCCTCTGTTACAGTCTTTTTTATGAGCTCTGCCTTCAATGCCAGACAATCCTTTTCGCCATCAATTTCTATACGACAGTATGGTGCCAGAGACCACAAAGTTTCAAGCCAGAAAACACCTCAAAATAACTTTTTGCACACCCTTTTGTATCTTTGTTAGAAAGGGATAAGCGCTTGCGAAAAACACCAATCTGTGGTAGGATTATCATATAATATAGAAGAGCTCACAAGGCCATGAACACACCAGCACAGAAGGCGGCATCGGACGCGTCTTTAGACCCCGTTATCTTGGTTGAAACAACGCCTAACCCTGCAACACGCAAGTTTTTGCCGGGCTGTACCATCTCGGCAGAGGGCCCTTTGGCGTTTAATGATGCTGAAAGCGCGAAAGATTCACCTTTTGCAGAGGCGCTTTTTAAAGTCGATGGTGTGGAAGCGGTTTTCTTTGGCCAGAATTTTATCAGCGTCACCAAAAAAGAAGAGGCTGCCTGGCCTGAACTGGCCCGTGTGCTGCAAGAAAAAATTGCTGCCGCATTAAGCGACAATCTTCCTTTGTGGCGCGCACAAGAGGGCACCACGCAAAATGCCGCTGTATCTCAACCTGAAAAGGCAAAAGAGGGCACCACAGAGCGCGACATTCAAGATTTGCTTGATCAGCGGATTCGTCCGTTTGTGGCACAAGATGGTGGCGACATCATTTTTGAGCGCTTTGAAAAAGGTATTGTTTATTTAAGGATGCATGGCGCTTGTCAGGGATGCCCCAGCGCATCTGCAACATTAAAGCAAGGCGTTGAAAACATGCTGCGCCACTTTATCCCTGAAGTTCAGGCCGTCGAGGCCGTCTCTTAGGCACACCGCCAAGAGTTTCTCCTGTTTGTTTTAGATATTTTGTTTTGGGTTTGATTATGGGTCGTCAAAAAAAGGTTAAACGCCGGCTACTCTTTTTAAAAACGCTTTTGTTTTTGTCGGGCGCAGGCTTTTGGGGCAAAAAAGACCTGAAAGCACAGGCCAAACCTGCCATGGTAAAGGTCAGCGCAACGAAGTCCTCTAAAAAACGCAAGCAGGGCAAAGGCAACACTTTACACACACACAAAGCACCTAAAATCACCAAACCGCCCCAACCCATTGTCGTTTCTTTAACTGCAGACAAAGCGTCTGCGACCCAAAAGACCACAAGCCCTGCCAAAACAACTAACGCGCCCAAAGCCACCACCGCAAACACGGTAGCGGCAACCAAAAAAACACCTGCACCTAAAGCGGCACCAGCTTCAAAAAAAGACCCCGTAGCCAAAGCATCAGATTTTGAACTGAAGGCCCCTTTACACAAGGCCAGAGTGTCATCACCTTTTGGCTTTCGCCATCACCCCGTTTTGCATAAAAGAAAGCTGCACAAAGGTATGGACTTTGCGGCCAAAAAAGGCACCCCCATTAAAGCCGCCGCCGATGGTGTGATTGTGCTGGCCCAGCACGCTGGTGGCTATGGAAAGTATGTTTTAATCAAACACAAAGACGGCTATTCAACAGGCTATGCACATTTAAGCCGCTACCACAAAGGCATTAAAGCCGGAACAAAAGTGACAAAAGGCATGCTTATTGGCTATGTGGGCAACACAGGCCGCTCAACGGGCGCGCACCTGCACTTTGAGCTAATTAAAAACGGCCGCCACATCAACCCTAAAAACTTTCTGAGCACCTAAAGGCAGGCCTTTAACGCCCCCCCCCTTGTCATCGCGAAGGTGGGCAGCACCCCGCGCGATCCACTTGCGGGGCACCTTGAGCGGCCAAAGCACACATGGATTGCCGCGTCGCAGCACGCTGCTCCTCGCAATGACGGTTTTGGGGAATGCCGCGTCACTTTGGTCGTCATCAAGAAGGCTTTAGCCCCGCGCGATCCACTTGAAAGCATTTTAACACACACCGCACCTTCGTTCTTACATGTAAAAGATGCATGGTTAACTTGATTTTGCTTAAAAATTTTCTAAACTTACGCATGGTGGAGAATGCCTTGCACACGCCAAAAAAAACAATAACGTTTAGGGACATGCCAGCACTAGGACGTTAAAGCATCATGGCCGCTTCGGTCATCTCGCGCAGTTTTTGACTGCCAGCGTTCAGAAAGATTAAGAACTGCAGATACGTCTCAAGCGCTTTACTGGCGTTATAGAAATCAAGCGAGCTATCAACGGGTTCAACATCCACCAAAAGATCGATTTCATCCTGCGTTTTGTTTTGCACATCTTGTGCTGCGCTTTCTTTACCCTGAAAGGCATTCAGCAAATCTGACGTCTTTAAAATGGCGTTTTCAATACGCGCCAATGCCGGATCAAACGCCGCTTGAAAGGCCGTAATGCCGTCCCTTGCTGTCTCTGGGGTTAGCTCAAGCAGATCTTTAAACGCCTGAAAGATGTCTTGCATATCATTGGCCGCAAGGGGAAAATCAAGCGAGAACTTAGATTCAAACATCAAAGTAAGCGGCAACTGCACATTGGGCGTTTGGCCATTCAGAAAGTAGTCAGCAATCTCACCTTGCGTCAGATTGGGCCCGCCCTCTTGGCACAAATCGGGAATCAATTGATCGTTGATCGCCGCTTGGTCGCTTTGCGCGCCACTAAACAAATAGCCACTTGAGTTGTCAAAGGTGTTCAGCAAATCAACAATCACGGCCACACGGCTTCTGACATCATCTTGCATGGGCCCTAAAAGGTCATACATATTTTGCGTGTTGGCACAGGTAATGACGGCATGTGCTTGTGCAATCAGCTCTTGATTCATTTGCTCAAGCAAGTCGTTATAACGTTCTAAAACAGGAATATTTTGCTCACAAAACAAATTCATGCGATCGGCCGTGCTTTTTTGCGATGTGGCGCCCAAAAGCTGCCAGGTGCGTGAGCCCATATCTTTGAATTCGAACGTTTTTTGCCCACTGACATTTTGCGTGCCGGTACGCGCTACATTGTCTCTCAGCTGCTTTAAGCCACGCTTCGCAAGCTCGGGTCCGCCCCCCAAAAGAATCGTTGTGCTAATACTCATCGTGTTTTGACCTTAGTACCTTAAAATATCCAAAAGAGTGCGATCAAGTTTCTGACTAATGCCCATTAACGTCATGATGTTTTGCAGATAGTTTGACCACTTCATTTGCTCAAGACGGTTTTCGGTTTCATCAACGCCTTTCACCTTAAAGAATGCCTCATCGATAATGTTTTTTCCGCTTTCGGCAGCTTGAAACTGACGCGTGGCCACACCAGACTTTTGCGCCACATCTGTCATAAACTGCCTGCCAAAATCAAACGGCCGCATCACTTTTTCTTGCCAAAAGCCCGCAGCTTTAAAAGTCCAGTTATCATTTTGTGTCTCAGAAAGCGCCTCTAACAGACGATTATCAGACTTTTGCGTACCCGTTTCATCAATCGACAGATGCTGTTGGTCATTCAACTTTGCATGGGCAAAGGTTTGTGGATTGTTCAAAATGCGCGGATTCAGCGTGATGTTTTCAGCAAACCCTACCGGCACCTCATCGGCAAACGGCGTATAGGTTTCATTGCCCCAAAACAGATCATTCAGGCCCAACGAGGCCAAAGCCTCTTTGGCATCTTCGGTTAAGCCACACAAAGCAATGCCGCGCTTGTCGCCGTCGGCACTGTTCGCAACGCTGATGCAAAGCTTGTCACCTTTCCAATAAGGCGTAACGCCGTCAAGCTGCTGCATGTCGGCCAAAATAAGCGGCAATGTATTCGCAACCTGCAGTAAGATATCTTGTTTATCCACCACAACGCCTTGTGCATCCAGAATGGCCACACGCAAAACGCCCTCTTTGTTTGCAAAATCCATGTTCTGATCAAGATTGCGCCCGCTCTCTAGTTCATTCACCAGCTCGTACGACGTACCTTGATTGTGCACCTGGTTCAGATAGTCCGCAAAACAAGAGGCCCCGCGATCCAAAACCGCTTGAATGTCAGGCAAATCATGGTCACGCATGGCCAAAAGGCCGCCCAGCTGGCCTTCCACAAGATTGTCTGTGATATCAATAGACAGCGCATCAAAATGCAGTGTTACGGGTGACAACTGCCCATTCTCGCGCGTTTGGGTGGCATTAATGGCCTGTGTTGGCTGAAACGTCAAGGTATTCGCACCCTTTTTGGTCACAAGGGCAATACCATCTGGCCCCCATAAATAATGCATGTTGGAATCACTGCCTTGTGCCGTCACATCAACGGTTTGATGGACTTCAAGATAGGTTGAAAGCTCGAGCAAAATCGCATCTTTTCTGTCTTCTACTGCATGCAAGCGCGCTGAGTCTTGCGATACTTTTGTGATGCTTTTGTTCACATCGTCGTATTCTTGCAACAGCTCTTCGACTCTTCGAAGACTTAAAAAAATTTGTTGATCGGCATCTGCCCGCAGCTGCTGTACAGTTTTGGACAACTTGCGAAAGCTTTTGGCCACCGCGTCTGCTTTAGCCGTAAGATCGTTTAAAAAGACCACACTTTCTTGCACGCTGGGTGTATCAAGCAAGGTAAAAAAGTCACCGATCAGCCCTGACAGTGTTTCGGACTCGCTGCCCACTTGCCCCATCAAACCTTGCAACATGTTGTAAGTGTTCGAGGTCACGCGCAGTGTCTCAAGCTGCGTTTTCACCGATGCCAAGTTATTGCGCAAAATCGGATCGGTGCAGCGAATCGTTTTGCCCGTTTTAACACCCACTAGCTGATCGCTCATATAAACTGTCTGCTGCGTACTTCTGACTTTTGAGTAATCTGGGTTTTCGGCATTCACATCATTTTGAGCCGTATTTTGATAAGATCGATTTCCAGATCTGTATGCACTTGCAAGGATGCCTTCTAAACCTGATGCCACGCTTCGTGTCCTTTTTTTTACCTTGTACCCTGCGCATCAGCAAAAAAAATGCCAATGATTGAAAATGTTATTTATAAAATAACCTAATATTTGTTATGCTTAATAACCTGGAAATCTCTTTCATCGGAATACATCTTTTATGACCCAAGTCAGCTCTGACGATAGCCACTATCTTTTGCCTGACACACCAAAAACATTAGGTACGCTGCATTTTATCGGCATTGGTGGTGTGGGCATGAGCGCGCTGGCGCTTGCCTTGCAGCAAAATGGCTACAAAGTTCAGGGAAGTGACCTTTCGCATTCACCCACGATTGAAACGTTAAAACGTGCCGGTATTCCTGTTTTTCACAAACACGCCGCCCGCAATATAGGCCAGGCCCAAACCATCATTGTCTCCTCTGCCATTCAAGCCAGAAACGTTGAACTGACCTTTGCAAGACAGCAAAACCGAACCATCTTAAAACGTGGCCAGCTGCTGGGGTTGATGACCCAGCACAAACCCACCATTGCCATCACCGGAAGCCACGGCAAAACAACCACCACCTCGTTAACGGGCAAGCTGCTTATTGCAGCCAATGCTGACCCCCTCATCTTAACAGGGGGCCTGATGCAGGATTATCAAAGCAACGTCTATTTGGGCAAAGGCAAGTTTTTGGTGGCCGAGATGGATGAATCTGATGGCTCGCATCAAAACGCGCACCCCTTTATTGGGGTGGTCACCAATATTGATCAAGAACACATGGCGTTTTATAAAACAAAAAAAGAGCTGCTGCGATCGTTTGAGGTGTTTTTTGATAACCTGACAAAAGATGGCACCGGCATCGCTTGTCTTGATAACCCCCTGGTGCAAGAGCTGATGCCGCACCTTAAGACCCCTCTTTTAACGTATGGCACGTCACCCAAAGCCCAGGTACGCCTTACAAACATCAAACCAAGATCTGAAGGCTTTGCCTTTGATGCCTTTATGCCTGATGGCAGCTGCTTAAAGGACTTGCTTTTGTCGTTACACGGGCACCACAACGTTTTAAATGCAGGCGCGGCCCTTACGATTGCCTTTCAGCTAGGCCTTAACGAAGAAACCATTCGTTATGCCTTTCAAGACTTTAGAGGTGTTAAAAGACGCTTTCAAACCACAGGAACGCTGAACAGCGTGCGTATTATTGATGACTATGCGCACCACCCCACAGAAATTGAGGCCACATTAGAGACGGCCAAGCAGCTTTGTCGCGGGCGCCTTTTTGCTGTGTGTGAGCCACATCGTTACACACGCCTTCAAGACCTTTTTGAAGATTTTGCTGACGCCCTTAAGGTGGCAGATTGTGTGATCACAGTGCCTGTCTACAGCGCAGGCGAATCACCCATTCAGGGCGTGTCATCGCCCCTTTTGACAGAAGAAATTACCAACAAAGGCACCAAAAGCCTTTCGGTCAACACATTTGACGACGTTGCTGATTATTTGCACAAACACCTGCGCAAAGATGATCTTGTCATTTGCATGGGTGCTGGCAAAATCACACAGCTGGCCCACATGCTGCCCACCTCTGCAAACCAGACAAGCACTGCCGGCAACCTTGCACAGGCGCCCAAACATTAGGCCACATCAAAATCAAACGATCGCTCTTTGAAAGGCTCGTTTTCTAGCGTGAAATGCCACCATTCGGTTTGAATGGGCTGAAAGCCGCAAGAACGCATCACATCTAGCAGATAAGCACGGTTTTTCTGTGCTGCGGGTGACACAAGCGCTGATCCCTGATGCGCTGAGGGGTCGAACAGATCAAAATGCCCACCCATATCCAACGTACCATCATCAATCACCTGCAAAGCGCGGCCATCAGACAGCGTGTGTGTTTTGACCACCCCCTGACAAGGATCAAATAAAGGCGCGCGCTTTAAGTCAATCAGCGTTAAATCAACGGTACTGCCCCGCGCATGGGCTGACTGATCTGAAATATACCCTTTCAAAAACAGCTCTTTCTTTTCAAAGGTTGGGTAGTACAAAGCCTTGAGCGCTTTTTCTTTGGCAAACACCACGTTTTCACCCCCCCACGCCACAAGATCACGCACCGCTTTTAAAGGACGGTAAGTATCGTACAATACAAGACCAAACCCCGCCTTTTTAAACGTTTGCGCCGCCTTCAAAAGAGCCTCTGCCGCCTGAACTGTTAGCAAAGAACGCTGGCACCGATAGCCATTTAACGGCCGCCCCAAAAAGTTGTAAGACGTGGCATATTTCAAAGCCACCAAGGCGTCGGGAATCACCTTTTGAACGTCTACAAAACCCTGCGGCAGTTTTTGTGTTGTTTGATGAAGCATGAAAGATGACCCTTCTTGTACCCTTTAAAAAGGCGCCCTCATAATCAATACTTCATGTGATAGGCAAGAGGATACTTTTTGGCCATCGCTGCAACCTTTTCTTTAAGTGAGGCCACCGTGGCGCCTTCGTCACCCTGCGCAAGGCTTTTCAACGCCATGGCGATCCAGCGGCCAATGTGCGCAAAATCGTCTTCTTGAAGACCACGGGTGGTGCAAGCCGGTGTGCCCAAACGGATACCCGAGGTTTCAAAGGGTGAGCGCGTCTCTTCTGGCACCGTGTTTTTATTACAGACCAGGCCAATATGCTCTAACACTTTTTCTGCCGCAGCGCCCGAAATATCAAGGGCCCTAAGGTCAGCAATCAACATGTGGTTATCGGTGCCGCCCGTGACCAAAGAAAGCCCCTCATCACACAGCACACGGGCCAGGGTTTGGGCGTTGCGCACAACATCTTTGATATACGTTTTAAAGGTAGGCGCAAGCGCTTCTTGAAAGGCCACCGCTTTGGCTGCAATCACGTGCATTAAAGGCCCACCCTGCAGGCCCGGAAACACAGCTGTGTTGATTTTTTTGGCAATGGCAGCATCATCACTTAAAATAAGACCACCACGGGGCCCACGAAGGGTTTTGTGTGTTGTGCTGGTCACCACGTGCGCATGCGGAAAAGGTGAAGCGTGCAGGCCTGTGGCCACAAGACCCGCAATGTGCGCCATATCCACCATAAGATAGGCGCCAACTTCGTCAGCAATCTCTTTAAAAGCCTTAAAATCAATAGAACGCGGATACGCGGTAATGCCCGCAATAATCAGGCGTGGCCGATGTTTTCGCGCCACATCGCGCACGTGATCCATATCGATCAGATGCGTTTTTGGGTCCACACCATAGGGAACAGGCTGAAACCACTTGCCCGAAAAATTAACCGGCGCCCCATGGGTTAAATGCCCGCCCGCATTAAGGGACAACGCCATAAACGTATCGCCGGGCTTTAAAAGCGCCAAAAAGACCGCACAGTTTGCCGAAGAGCCCGAATGCGGCTGCACGTTGGCAAAGCCACACCCAAAAAGCTTTTTCGCCCGATCAATCGCACAGGCTTCTACCTGGTCAACCGCTTCACAGCCACCATAATAGCGCCTTGATGGATAGCCTTCGGCATACTTGTTTGTCAGCAGTGATCCTTGTGCTTCCAACACAGCCTCTGAGACAATGTTTTCAGATGCGATAAGTTCAAGATGGTTTTCTTGACGCCGGCGCTCTTGTTTGATGGCCGAGAAAATTTCTGGATCTTGGATTGAAAGACGCATTGCCTCTTCTCCTAACGCCTGCGCTGTGTGCGCCTTTTGCATAGAACACATAAGCCTGCTCCTTTTTGTTTTCACCGTAACACGTTAACGGTATTCAATCACACTTTTCTGGCGCAGTTGAACAAGTTCTTTGCGTGCGGCTAGCTCAAAGCGATTCTGCTGCAAGGAAACATAGATCATGTCATTTTTGGGCATCTTATTGTTTTGGCGCTTTTCGATCAGCACATAAAGTCCATAACCTGACGACAGCGGCACCGGCATGGTCATCATCCCGGGTGAGATCAGATCAAGCGCTTTCACCGCAGACTCTTCAAGATCATCGGTGTGCATCCAGCCAACATAACCACCTTTTGAGGCTGTGGGGCCTTCAGAAAACTGCCGCGCCACCCCCGGAAAAGGCGAGCCTTGTTGCAGCAACATAATAATGTCACGCAAACGTGGCTCAAGTGCGGCTCGACCTGCTTTGGGGCTATAGAGAATAATCTCGGCCACACGATACTCTGTTTTGCCTTTTTGTCTTAAAAGACGCTGGCGCTGCTTTTTAACATCAGCCGGTAAAATGGCCACATCACGTATGTATTTGCGTTGAATATACTGTGTCCAGGCGATTTGCGTTTTGATTTGGCGCTGCAAAATGCTAAAGGGAACGTCTTTTTGCACAAACATGTCTTTAAGCTGTGCGTAGGTCATGCCGTTGTTTTTAGCAAGCCCTTGAAGCGCTGTTTTCACTTGTGCATCGGTGACCTTGATGCCAATGGCGTTGGCAGCTTTTAACTGCAAGATCTCATCAATCATGCCCCGAATCACAGAAGCGCGCATCTCTTTGCTCACACTGGCACCATCTGTCGGCGCACCTGTCATCAGCAACACAAAACGCATACGCTCTTTAAGCGAGCGCTCAAAAACAGGCGTTGTGCCCACCAAAAACGCAATCTTACTTTCAAAAACAGCGTGAGCTTTGCCTGCAAACCCCACAAAAAAACACACAAAAAAAAGCAAACGCGAAAACATACGATCATTTATTTTAAAGGAATTGCACCGACATTCTTACACATTCAGCGAAAAAAATCAATGTGACACGCAAAACCCCTTTTCAGCGGCCGCCTAAAGCATTTGTTGAGCATTCACACATACAATAAGGCAATTCTTTCTCACAGTGTCTTTCTTGAATGGTGTTTGACAAAAAGAACCTTGCAATGGGTATGCTTTTAGTGCTTGCTGGCTGTCAAACAAGTTCAGAGCACGCAGGCGATATTCTTTCAAGTGCTTGGACAGATCATTCAAATGAAGCCAAAGACAAGCTGCACAACGCAGCCCCCCTTTATTGCTATGCAACCATCGGCAAGCCTGACTGCTATAAAGACAGGCAACCCGCGCTTGAAGAGCGCCTCAGCGGTTACTTCAAACCCCTTTCCACAAAAGAGCCAGAAACTAAAACACCGGATCAACTGCAAGAGCTGTTTGACAAGTACGCCCTTTAACCCCTTGATCTTGAAGACCGCGGCGCATCAAACACAGAATATCTTTTTTTGAAAAAATGGGCCCAGCTTTGCGCACCCAAAAGTGCTCTAGAACGAGCGCATGCTGTGCAGCAACATATGTGACCAAAAGGTCTCGAGTCGTCGGCTTTTTTCAAGAAGCAATTTTAAATCTTTTTCGTCCAGATTGTTATTGGGCAAACTTTTGACATGCGCCTGCAGCATATCATCTATCTTTTTATAAACCTGCTTACCTTTAGACGACAAAGAGACATAGACAGAACGCTTGTCATTTGTAGATTGCTTTTGCAGTACATAACCACTTTCGATCATTTTCTTCAGGTTATAAGAAACGTTCGACCCCAGGTAATAACCGCGGTTACTGATCTCGCCAACAGTCAGCTGACTGTTGCCAATATTGTACAAAATAACCGCCTGCACATTACTTAAATCTTTTACAGAAAGCTTGTCAATTTCTATTTTAAGCACATCAAGAAAAAGACGATGCAATCCTTCAAAAAGCATCACTAACTCAAGATAAACACTCTTCATGCCTTACCCTTCTTATACGACTCAAACAATAAAATACTTATTTTAGACAATACTAAAATATGCACTTTTGTCCGTGAACACCCCACATAAACCCTTGTTTCTTTATAAGGATAGCAAAGAGTGCCTTAAATTTAGCTTAATAACAAAAAAACAATAGGTCAGGAAAGAGGCTTGCCTTTTTTTTTATCACCCTATAGAATCTTATCCTAATAGCCTCTTCCCTGACGGGACCAAGACATGAGATCTTTTAATTGGCGCGCTTATTTTTCTGTGCCTTTTAACATATGGATGATCGGATTTGTCACGTTTTTAAAAAACAGCTCTTCTGTCGTTTTGGTCATTTTTTGCCCCTTTTACTTAACGGATGTTTTAGGCATCAGCATGAGCGCCCTTGGGTTGCTTGAAGGGGGCGTTGAAGCATTATCATTTTTTTCACGCATTTTAGCAGGTGTTTTAAGTGATTCGATCAAAAAGCGTAAGCCTTTGCTGATTGTGGGTTATGGCCTGAGTCTTTTGGGTCGCCTGTTCTTGTCTCTTTCTTCATCGGCCGTTGGCATCATGATCTCACGCGCTTGCGAGCGCTTGGGCAATGGTGTTCAGGCAAGCCCCCGCGATGCACTTGTGGGTGATTTTAGCTCGCCTAACAACCGGGGCGCCTGTTTTGGCCTGCGCAACAGCCTCACGGTTTTAGGCTCGGTAGCCGGTGCTTTTCTTGCAATGTGGTTTATGAGCTGGAGCCACAACGACTATCGCACCCTTTTCTGGCTCACACTGGTTCCAAGCACATTGGCCATTGTTTTACTTGTGAGCGCTGTCAAAGATTCGCCCCTCTCCACAACGCCTGGTGCAAAAAAGGCGCGCTTTAAGTGGAGTGATATTCAAAAAGACCTTCGCTTGCTGCCAAAAACCTTCTGGAAAACGGTTTTGCTCAGTTTCATGATCATGTTGTGTAACTTTGGTATTGTGTTTTTGATCATTGTGGCCAAAAATTTCGGCCTGAAGCCCGGCCATGCCCCCCTTATTATGGTGTGCCAAAGCCTTGCAACGGCCTTTTTTGCATTTCCGTTGGGCCGCTTGGCCGATGCCATTGGTAAGAAAAAGATGCTGCAGATTGGCCTTTCGGTCTTAATGTTAGGCAACATCGGTCTTGCCACCACCCCAACGTTGTGGGGTGTCTTTTTATGTGTTGTGTTGTGGGGCATTCAGATGGGTGTGATGCAAAACACCACTTTGTCTCTGGTCGCTGACGTGACGCCAAGTCACTTGAGGGGTACGGGCTTTGGCGTGATTCACTTCTTTAATGGCA